>CAZLCL010000055.1:0-1879 GCA_964558315.1 uncultured Candidatus Saccharibacteria bacterium | reverse complement strand
TTTTAATAGTTTGTATCTAACTCTCCTTCGCGAAGTAGGCGATTGACGGTGGAAGCTAATTTTTCCGGCTCAAACTCGGCTTTAACAAAGTATCCTACAGCGCCAAGTTCGCGTGCTTTATCTGCCGAAGCTTCTTTGGGCAAATTCGATAGAATCATGACGGGGATAGAAGATGTATCTTTATCATTTTTTAGCTGATCTAAAACATCCAAGCCGTTAAATTTGGGCATTATAATGTCCAGCAATATCAAATCAGGCACATTTTTGATAGCCATCTCTAGGCCGATTTCGCCATTGTTGGCAAACATAACATCATGGTTGCTAAGCGCCTCTCCATACATATTTAAGATTGGTTCTTCGTCGTCAATTATTAATATTTTTGACATAATCCTCCTTAAAAAATTAAAGATCAAATTATTCGATTTTATTAAAATTTTTGTTTCTTGGGAAGCGTAATTGAAATTTTTGTGCCCTTGCCAACTACACTGTCAATTTTTATATGTCCGTGATGTTTTTCGATGATGGTTTTAGCAATAAAAATGCCTAGTCCAGAGCCGTGATTATCAATATCTATGGCATTTTGTGATCTAAAAAATCTCGTGCCAATTTTTTCTAAATCATTTTGCGGAATGCCAATACCTGTATCTGATATGACAATATCTACCACCTCTGGTTTATCAACGGTGGAGATGGTTACTCGGCCACTATTAGTATATTTTATGGCATTTTCGACCAAATTTGAAACGACTTGATGCAAGCGGTCTTGGTCTCCCATAATAACTAAATTGCTGGGTATCTCTTTACAGATAATTTTTAAATTTTTCTCGTCGGCTTGATTTTCTAACATTTTTGAAACCGAGTTTATCAAATCGGCAAGATTGATATCGTTTATCTCAAGCTTAATTTTTTCTTGTTCGATTCGGGAGATAGAAAGCATACTGCCGACTAAATCTATCATTTTTTCGGTAGAATTATGAATTTCTTTCAAAAATGAAAGCTGTTTCTCGGCCAGTTTGCCTCCTTTGCCGTTTAAAAGCAGGGAGGTATATCCTCTGATAATTGACAAGGGGGTATTTAATTGATGGGAGGTAACGGTAATAAACTCCTTATCCCTTTCTATTAGCGCCTTTTCGTAAGTAATATCTCTAATGATAGCTAGAGCTAATGATTGTTTTGATCTACTATCGTGCAGTAGGGTGTGCGATGCCTCGATATCTACAATTTTGCCCTCTTTAGTGATAATAGAATTTTCGACATATTTATCTTTGCCCGAAGTTGCCAGTGTAAACATCATATCCGGCAATAAAGAGTAGTTTTTTTCGGCCGAAAATTTTAAAAACTCTTGGGCGTTACGACCGATTGCTTCTTTTCTTAAATAACCGGTAATTTTTTCCATTGCTGGAGAGAATTCTTCAATGGTTTTATCTTGATTAAGCACCAAAATTCCATCGGTAGAGTTATTAAATATTAAATCAATAGTTTTTTGGCGACTTTTAAGTTGCCTCTGTTTTTCGACTAGCTCCGATGTAATCTTATTCGATTGACGGAGCAGAATCCGGTTTCTCAAGTAGTAGTAAACAGAAACCACTAGAGCTACAATAGACAGATATCGCAAAATCAACTCTGCTTGGCTCCACTGGAGTTTGGTTACCACGATAATGGTTGTAATTATTACACAAAGCCAAAAAAATGCTTCAGCATGCTGATGAAGTTTGTGTCTATAATATTTAATCATTAAGCCCGCCTCCTATTATCAAATTTATTATAAGATATTTACTGCAAATAATGCAAATGTTATAATCTAATTAACAAACAGAGGGATAATGAAAAAATCTAAAGGATCAGCAATTTTGATAGCTGTTTTGTTAGTTGCCGCAGT
>CAZLCL010000054.1:0-2027 GCA_964558315.1 uncultured Candidatus Saccharibacteria bacterium | reverse complement strand
AAATAATTTGATTATTATCGAGGGTTTCTGGCGTCTGGTGATAACTAGTAGAATCAGCAGTGGAGGAGAAATCTGTAGAGTTTTTAGAACTATCATTCGCTGGAATCATCTCGATTGTCTCTTTTCTGGGATCGAAAGAATTTGTGACTATTACATCAATCTCCTCTTTTTGCTCTAAATCAGATTTATTGGCCTTAATTTGATAATTACCTTTAGGCAAAGCCATAGAGTATCTGCCCTTAATATCGCTAACAACCGTTTTTACCAATATTCTGCTATCTTTATGAACAGCTCGAACTACAGCCAATTCCACAGGCTGTAAATCATTTATAACATTCCCAAAAGTTCTACCATCAATAAAAAGATAACGAGTTAAAAATATTAAAGCGGTAATTATATAAAGAAGTATTACACCGTAATTATATGGGCTGGGGTCAATAATAGTCGCAATTGTTGAGTAAAAAAGCCCAACAAAATAGATAATAAAGTTTAACATGACTAAAACGCGTATTATGCTGGCTTGATGTTTAATCGAGAACAATTTATCACTTAAATAGATGATTTCTAATGGGATGTTTTTAATAAATAAAGTTTCGTCGTCTCCGGCGACAAACTCTTCGCCAAAATAATTATTTTGGTATATTAGGCCTACCGAAGATTGGCAGTTGCTGTTACAAATTTGTTGATAGTTGTCTTTTTCAACTTTAATCAAATATTTTTTGCCGGGTGTAAGATTGATTGAAAATTTTCCCTCTCTATCTGTCACCGCTACTGCTTCTAATACGTTATGCTCCTTATCAATTAATTCTATTTTTGCTTTGTGGATTGGCGAGCCGGTCTGGGCATCGTAAACTACTGATTTATCTAAGCGCTTGTTTTTACCTTTAACAAATGCGGAATAAAATCGCAATGACCGGATAAGCGATATTAGGTTGCTTACTAAACCCAACAAAGCCGCCAGAGCTGAAAAAAGTAATCCCCCTGTAAAGAATTTATTATACGGGCTTATTATTCCTCTAACGATTTCCTTGATTTTATCGGCAAATTTACACCAAATACTGTCACAAATCGGAGTTTTTCTGTCGCTAGAAGCATATTTTATCACCTCGATACCGGCTTGTTGCGAATCACTTAGATTAAGATACTTACCAGTAACTGTTAATACATTCTCAAATTTGTTTGCTTTATCACCAGCCTTAACGGTGACTCGATTGCCGGAAATACTTATTATTATGCCACCATCCACCAAATTAAAATCAAACACTGTTTCTTTTGTTACATCGGTGCCGTCCGATAAAAGCGATTTTGCATAATAGTCCACCTCGTTTCCTGCGTAAATTCTGGGCAGAAGAGGCGTAATTGTAACTTCAAGATATTGAGTATTTACGGCGCATTCTAAACAGCTTCCACCGCAATCTATACCTGTCTCATCGCCGTCTTGAATACCATCGTAACAAAAAGAAGTTTCAGTCGTAGTTATGGCTGGTTGCACAGTTTCTTCTTGATCCTGAATTTCTTCTTCGCTTTCACCACTATCACTCTCAATTGTCTCACAGGGTGGACAAGGACCGCCACAGTCAACTCCCTCTTCGCCTTGATTTTGTATGCCATCTGAACAGGTAGGGTCAATCGCTGGATCTTCACAAGGAGGGCAACTACCTCCGCAATCAATGCCTGTTTCATCACCATTTTGGATGCCGTCCGAACAGGTGGGTGGCGCAACATCTTCTATGCAATATTCATAGTTGGCTGTGTACTCATGTAAAATGGGAGTAGAAACTCCATCCGAATTACTTAAAGTAGTTTCTGTTTGTAAATACCGATATTTAGATAATGCTGATATATCAATCGAGCTAGCATATAGTGTGCTGGCACTCCAATCACTCCAATTTGTGCCATTCGGAGACGTTCTAAACCTAAAGGCAACTGAAGTATTTGCAGGTATAGTTGCATTTGGCACAAAGGTAGTCCAAGCATTAAAATCTGCTCCGCCATCTATTTGAGTCGCGGATGAAGTGTGGACTCCA
>CAZLCL010000053.1:0-2562 GCA_964558315.1 uncultured Candidatus Saccharibacteria bacterium | reverse complement strand
GAAAGAAGGTCAGTAGCAAAGGTGTGACGTAAAGAGTGAGGAGAGATATCTTTGGAGATGCCAGCTATTCTTTTATATTTTTTTATTAATCTTTCTACGGCTCGCGCATTCATCCTATTGCCACGAGATGATAAAAATAGCGGATCGTTCTTTTGCAAATCATTAATTATGAATAATGAATAATGGTTATTGCTTCTTTGGTTCTCTGTGTTTGACTTTGCCGATTGATTCACCTCGCTCGCATTGACAATTTTGTTTATTTTTTCTGTATCAATTCTGTTTCCTTCTGCATCGTTACTATCATGCCCTTCGCTTTCTCGATTCCATAATTCCTTGATTCCTAGATTTGCTCCAATGCCATCCGTGTCAATCCGTGTAGTTATTTTATTTCTGTATTCAGTCATCTGTGCCGATCTGTGGAGTAAATCTGTGGTAGTGTTCTCATCATTCTGTTCCCCCATCTGTGCCGATCTGTGGAGTAAATCTGTGGTAGTGTTCTCCATATTCTCTTTTTGATTTTTGATTTTTGATTTTTGATTTATTACGGCTCCTCTCATTGTCAGATATTTAACCAACCAATAGCATGCACTTTCCGACAAAAACACCACTCGTAATTTTTTACCTTTACCTAAAATTGATATTTCCCCCTGTTCCAGATTTAATCTGCCAATATTGCAGTTAACTATCTCCGAAACTCTCATGCCGGTAGAAAATAACGTTTCTAAAACCGCCCGATCTCTTATGCCCTCGAAATCTTTAGTGTTTGGAGCATTAAGTAATCTGCCATACTCCTCTTGATTTAGAAAGTTAATCTCTCTTTCGCCGATTTTGGCTAGAGATATTTTTTCCGGAGGCAAAACTGCAATGCCACGTGACAAAAGATAGCGCAAAAAAGCACGTAGAGCCAAAACATGATGATTTTGAGTGGTAAGTTTAAGCTCCCCGCCATCAGGAGTGCTTAAACGATTAATATATAAGCGATATTGCCTAACAGTTTCTTCGGTAATCAATTCAGGTGTTAGCTTGTTAGCTGTTAACTTATCAGCTATATTGAGTCCCTCTGCCTTAGAGCCCATCTGTGCCGATCTGTGGAGTAAATCTGTGGCAGTGTCCTCATCATTCTGTTTCCCCATCTGTGCCGATCTGTGGAGTAAATCTGTGGCAGTGTCCTCCTTATAGCCCGTGTGCGACCGTGTAGTTTCCTCAGTATTGTCCTTAAGCCACGATAAAAATCTATCCAAATATCTGCCATAGTTTTCTATAGTTAATTTTGATTGCCCTTTTTCTATCTCACAATGCTCCAAAAACTCTCTTTTTAACTGCCATAAATCTTTCATTTTCCTCCTGCTTGTTATTAGGTTACAGGGGTCAGGTATCAGTTTTCAGGTTAAGATGTTATGCGTTAAAAGCCTTTTACCCAAAATTTTAACCTGCTACCTGCGATCTATCACCTGTCTGATAACATTATACGACAAAATATATACAGCACTCAATTATCTTGGTATAATAATTGTGCAATGACAAATTTATTAGATCAAATTAGGGCGATTGATTTCGGTTGGCTGTATTCGATGTATTTTTGGGGCGTCGAAAATTATCAAATTCACCTCTTTTATGTTTTTTTTGCCAGATACGGTATTGTGCTCATGTTTTTATCTTTTATTTATTTAATCTGGAGTAAACGCATTAACGCTTTAATCTGCTCTTTTTTTGCGGTGGGAATCGCCGCAATAATTGATGTTGTTATCTACATATTTTGGAAAAGGCCTCGTCCTTATATTGCTCATGCCGACGATATCATTAACAATCACCCAGAAAGATTCCAAGTGGATGTTGCCTCATTCCCTTCTAGCCACACATATATTGCTTTTGCGATCGCAATATCAATACTATTATACGGGCACAAAAGACTCGGATTTCTTTTGCTAATAATCGCCATAGCAGTTGCTCTATCAAGAATTGGAGCCGGCCTCCACTATCCCTCAGATGTAATCGGTGGCGCAATGCTTGGCACAGCTAGCGGCATAATATCTTATATTCTAGTTCATAAATGGGAGAAATTTTGGTATGAACCAAGCCAAAACGGGATTAAAAGGTATCAAGAGCAAAAATAAGAAAAATTTCTTATGGGCAATAATAATATTATTTATATTAATATTGCTTTATTTTTTACTATTGCCTGCAAAAAATCAGCTAGCTCAAAGCTACCTCGAAAGAGGAGATGTTTTATTATCCGATCAAAAATATTTAGAGGCAACTGTGGAATACCGCAAGGCATTATTTTTAGATAAAGATTGTCAAGCCGACAAGCAATTATCTTTAGCTGATTCAGCTCAGCTTGATATATCAAGTCTTGAGATATTTTTTCGTAAACGCAATAATTTAGCTTCTTTAGAGCTACTAAACAACGCCGAAAAAGTGCCGGCCTCCCACAGTGAAGGCTTGGAAAATATTAAAAAGTTAATTGAAAATAATCAGCCTCAAATAGCAGAAATTAGCGCCGAACTTTTGCTAGAAATGGATCAGGACAGCAAAGAAACATGGACATATTTAGGAATAGCC
>CAZLCL010000052.1:1708-2996 GCA_964558315.1 uncultured Candidatus Saccharibacteria bacterium | reverse complement strand
ACGTAAACAAACTCTGCCATGTCGGAAAGTTTGCGTATGCTTTCTAGCTGTTTGGTTTTGCCAGCTAACTCGAGTTTGTGCTCCAACTCTAAATGTCTGTCAAAATGATCTTCGATGGCTCTTTTGTGCCAACCTGTTACCATAATAATCTGTTCGATGCCTGCCTCGACAAGCTCTTCGACAACGTATTGGATCACCGGTTTATCCACAATCGGTAGCATCTCTTTTGGCATGGCTTTTGAGGCTGGTAAAAATCTAGTTCCATAACCTGCGGCTGGAACTACGGCTTTTCTAATCTTCATATCAATCCAATATTATTTTATTAATATATTCGGTAATTATTACAATTTTGAAATTTATAATCTATAATCCGAGTTGTTGTATCTGTTTGATTTGGGCTTTTTCTCCTCAATGGAGATAAACTTTGTTTTGACTTTTTCATCTTTGGGTATAATTATTTTTAGTAATCCATCTTCGAGTATCGCTTTGGCATTATCGGGATCGGTGGCTATGGGCACAACATAAGAACGCGAAAATGCTCCCCAATAGCACTCATGGACCATATGCTTATCTGTTGGAATCTCCTGACCGGGCTTTCTCTCACCACGAATAGTAACTACTTCATCGGTAATCGAAATAGAAATATCACTGGCTCTAACGCCGGCTATTGGTGCAATAAGATAGATGTTATGATCATCTTGGTAAACATCAATAGC
This sequence comes from uncultured Candidatus Saccharibacteria bacterium, assembly GCA_964558315.1. Classification (GTDB taxonomy): domain Bacteria; phylum Patescibacteriota; class UBA1384; order XYA2-FULL-43-10; family XYA2-FULL-43-10; genus MWCM01. The sequence continues at coordinate 2,280 of CAZLCL010000052.1, read as the reverse complement.
TAGCTGACCCTCGCTATTTTCTTCAGCATTTTTACTGTCATCTTCCATTATGCCCCTCCTCTCAAAAATATTATAATATTAAGTGGAGATACGGTCAATACAGCAAATTATTTAAAATATTAAAAGCTTGTGATTAAATCTTTGTGCAGTTTTATTATCGAATTATTTTATCCTACAAGGTGCGTAAATTGTGGTAAATACGGCTTATATTTGTGTTCAGAATGTTACAAAAAGATTGATTTTTGTCGAACTGCAGTTTGCTTTTATTGCGGTAAAATTTCGAATAATGGCGACATCTGTCCATCTTGTAAAAGAAAAAACCGATCATTCTTAAAATCTGTAATATGGGTTGGACAATACGAAGGAGTGCTAAAAGAGCTGATCCATAGTTATAAGTATTCAGCAGTGATTGACATTGCTCCGTTATTATCAGAAATGGTGGCACAAGTATTAGTGAAAAACGAGAAATTCAATGAGTGCATTATTGTGCCTGTGCCGATACATAAAAAAAGGCAGATTGTGAGAGGATTTAATCAATGCGAAGAAATTGCACGGCTAGTATCTAAAAGATT
>CAZLCL010000052.1:0-1608 GCA_964558315.1 uncultured Candidatus Saccharibacteria bacterium | reverse complement strand
TAATATAGAGGGGGTATGTTGTTTAATACATATATTTTACGCAGTCAGAAGCATCATGGATATTATGTTGGTTATTGTAAAAATGTGCAGAAAAGGTTGTTAGAGCATAATAGAGGGATGACGAAATCTACTAAGAATGGCATTCCTTGGGTGGTTGTTAAGATCGAAGTTTTTCAAACCAGACCAGAAGCAATGAGAAGAGAAAAACAAATCAAACGTTATAAAGGAGGAGAAGCGTTAAGAAGTTGTTAAGTTTTTAATAAGGAGAGTTGCCCGAGTGGCTTAAGGGAACGGTTTGCTAAACCGTCGGTGGATTAAAACCCGCCACGTGGGTTCGAATCCCACACTCTCCGCCATAAATTATTTCCAAAAAATTGTTAGGAAATGTTTTACGGCGGTTCAGATAGCGGATGGGATTCGAAAGACGGAGTCACGACTGGTGACGAGCCGGGGTAGCAGAATTTTTCAGCAGAAAAATATTTGTGACCGAATCCCACGCTCTCCGCCAAACTCAACAATCGAGTCATATTTCACCAACAGGCAATCATGGAGAGGTCGCATAGTGGTCTAGTGCGCCTGTCTTGAAAACAGGTAGGGTTGCAAGATCCTCGTGGGTTCGACTCCCACCCTCTCCGCCAGATATTTTGCAGGTTTGTCTGTGGTAGCTAGAACATTTAATTGGTTTTATGGCGATATAGAGATTATTTAGCTTATCAACAAAAAAGGAGGGAGATGCCACAAGAGAATGCACAAATTGATGAAGAAATGCCGGTTTTTAGTTGGAAGACCGGAGAGAGCATATCTTATAAAAAAGGGCCGTTATGGTTTGTCTTAATAGTTTTTATAGCAATAATGCTGATTATCTTTTTTCTTTGGCAGAGTAATTGGACTGCCGCTGGCGTGATAGCCGCCGCCGCTTTCGCATTATTATCATTCTCACGAAGCGAACCCAAAAAGATTGTCTGTAGCCTTTACCACAGTGGATTCGTTATTGATAAGAAAGCCTACCGTTATACGGATTTAAAATCTTTCTGGATGGTTCCCGGCGCGCAATGGAGTGTAAGATTTTTAAGGCCAGATAGATTTTCACTGCATATTAATATGCCGATTGCAGATGAGGATCCGGAACAAGTCAGATTATTTTTGTCAAAATATCTTCCGGAAGAGACAGATAGGGGAGAAGATGTTTCAGATATTTTGTCCCGATGGTTTAAGCTTTAGGGATAATAAGGTGAACACCACCACTGATCCTTTTCACTGATTGGCACTGACAGGGGTACTGCGAAAGACAAAGTTACTAAAGAACCAAAAACAGAGGAACATCACCCTAAAGCCTAAGAAGCTAATTCCTAATATCTAGTTATGCGCCCGTAGCTCAGTGGATAGAGCGTTCGGTTGCGGTCCGAAAGGTCGCAGGTTCGATTCCTGCCGGGCGTACCAAGATAAGTTAAAAGTTAAAAGGTAAAAGTAAAAAGTTCAGAACAAGGGAAGCGAGAATCGAACCGTGAAGGGTGTTGGGGAAACAGTTGTTTCCCCACTGCAGGAAAAGACTAAAAACCGTCGGTTTTTAGAAGAGAGCGGAGCGAACGAGTGAGATTCCTGCCGGGC
>CAZLCL010000051.1:0-3151 GCA_964558315.1 uncultured Candidatus Saccharibacteria bacterium | reverse complement strand
TTTTAATCATCCCAGAGATAGAGACTATATGTCTAGTATATGGGGTACCTGCCACCCCGACCACATAGGAGTATAGCTCAGTAGCTAGAGCGCCTTAACTACTTTAGGGAGGTCAATGGTGCGAATCCATTCATTCCTACCATTCTTATTAAAATTATTATTTGCAAATTATTTTTTCTTTTTAACCTGGCGGTTCCGATGTATTTAGATTATTTGTTTTATTCATTCGTCATTTTTTTGTCTTTGCCATTTATTTTAAATTAGAAATTTGCTTGCCCCGCGTAATCCAGTTATTTCAAGGTGAAGTGGGGTTATTTTGCGTAACGCTCCGCCCCTTTCCACGCTAGCTCAAAAAAAGCTCTGTGAGTGTCTGCTACATCCTGGGACTCGATATTCACCCCCATTTAATCCCCATACGAGGCTATCATGACTTTGTTATTGACAATAATGTTAGACCACAATATTAATAATTATTGCAATGGTTTGCCTTGAATAACGAAGCCCATTCTATAAAATTTCTGGCGTAATAAAATTTGCATTGACAATTTGGTCTGATATCAGTATAATTAGGTTATTAAAATCGAGCAGGTTGCCGATTGTATGGCTTTGGGCCAGCTTTAAGCGATCCTCGATTTTTTTATATTCTTCTTTAATATCTCGATGATTTCTTTAGCTTCAATATGCCGTGAACTATTCTTGCCTCTCGAAGCAAATACTTTATATGCGACTATATGTGCATTTGAGCTTTTACCAATTTGATTAGTGCTAATTCGAATATTTTTCACCGATAAATTATCTTTAACCAATTGTAGTATTTTTTCGGCAATGAATTTCTCATGCCCTGGATATTCTCTATCAACAATAATATGAACTCCATTTTTCAAATATGGGCAGAGAAGAACATAAATACAGACGCAAAAAGTCAAAATCACAAATAACTTATTCTTTCCGAGCGAACGAAAATACCTTTGCACCTTTTTCTTCTCTCTTGAGGTAATAATTATGGCATCATTGCGGGAATTAGAAAAGGCAATCACAGTCATACGATTGGTATTTTCAATTTTCCCGCTTTGATCTATCTCAATTTTCATTATTCAATTCAATCTTAATCTCAAATATTTTTCACACTTTACGAACTTTCTACTTTTCACTTTTTCCTCGCAAGCTGTAAGCTTGCGCTCCTTCCCATGCTAAATCCCAAAGTGCGTTCAAGGTATCGGCAATCGGCTTAGATTCAATAATTATGCCAATCTGGGGACCTCCCTTTTCGTAATTGGCAAAATAAACTCTCTTCCCTTGTATCATACCTTCGATTTTGAAATGAAATTTCTTAAGAGGTACTTTGCGCCCTATTCTCATATGCTCTTTTCGAAAGCCAATATAATACTCACTTAGATTATCATCCGGCATAATAGCTTTTACCAACACTCCCCGCTTAACTCTGGCGGGCACGTACTCCTTAACTAGCCAATCAAGAACGCGAGGATTGTATTTTGCCGGTTGCACGAAGCATTTGCACACCTCGCGAGTTTCAAGAGTGTAACCGTAGAACTTTTTCATACCGTCAAAGCCCTCATATACCTCTATTTTCGGCCTTAGCCCTTGCAGGCGATAGATTGCAGTCAGGTCGGTGATATTGGCCTTGATCTCCTTATACTTCCTCTCGTAGTCATCAAAAAGCTTATTCGGGCTCACAGCTTGGAATAGACGTCTTTTGCCCTGAGAGATTTCTATTATGAAGCCTCGCTTCACCATCTCGGGAAATATCTCGTAGAGTGTAGTGCGCTTAATTCCTGTGTTTCGAGCAATGTACTGGGGTAATTGTGGTCCAAGCTCAACAAGAGCAAGATAAATCTCACTCTCACGTTCATCCAATCCCAGATTTTCTAATAGCTCTTTCGTTTCCATTCGACCTACTTTTCACTTTATAAACTTTATGAACTTTTAACTATCCTTAGTGTCGTCTTTCTCGTCACATCAATATATTCTACCTTAATAATTAGCCTCATGTCAAGCGCAGATATTTTTAATATTACTTTTTGTTTTTGTGTCGTATCCGTTGACACTTTATGATCTTTGTGGTACAATTGCTTGTTACGATGAACGGTGGCTTAAACCTTTAAACATCGTAAAAGACACATCAAAGGGTGATAGAAATGTGGAAGTTGATTCAAATTGGCACTGTGCCGGCAGAGCAACTGCGACAACACGTACTATCTCAAGGATTCGGCCTTGAAGTTTGGGCTGATGACATCATTCAGAAAGTATTCACAGTGAAGATGCCTACGTGGATCGAGCTAACCAAGGTCAACCTTTCACAACTAGGCTTCTCAAAGGAAGTGACCAGGCAAGAAGTGATCGAAGAGGCAGTGAGCAGAGGTTTTGGCGTCTGCCCACCGGAAGTTGGACCACTGCTTAGAAGCCAGTACAACGATCAACCTTTGGGAGAAGAGATAACGATCGGCATGGACGCAATAGCAGATGATTGCGAAATACCAGTGATCTTCCGGGTAGCACACACTCCGCGCCACGGCCTATGGCTCTCAAGTGCGAGGGAATACCCGATAAATCTCTGGAAACCTGAGGATGAATGGGTCTTTCTGCCAGACCGATTTCGCCAATACTAGAGTAGTCTAAAACTACTCACACCGCCACAAACAGCGTCCCCCCGTTTCACTTCTGAACCTTTACTGGTTCAGATCCCCGGACAGTGCTCGGAACCAAAACAGGTTCTGGGCTCCTCTGAGGATTTACTCCTCGAGTTCTGCAAAATAATTAATTAGCAATAGGATAGTTATGAGCATCATACAACAATATGAATTGGCAATGAACAATATACCCTATGTTAAAGACATGTATAAACGAATCATCAAGTTAATTTCAAAATTTTCTGATCGTAAGCACGAAACTAAAATATTAGAAATTGGCTGTGGAACAGGCACATTTATGGTCGAATTAGCAAACGCCTTCCCGAATGTCAAAATAATCGGGCTAGAACCAAATGCAAAATTTGCCTCTACTGCCCAGTCAAAATTGTCGAGGCATACTAATAGCAAAGTTCTTCCCCAGAAACTAGCTGACTATCACCCCGATCAAAAATTTGACTTTATTATCTTGTCATTTGTTTATCATCACATCTCGGACGATCAAA
>CAZLCL010000050.1:0-3240 GCA_964558315.1 uncultured Candidatus Saccharibacteria bacterium | reverse complement strand
CTCCACACCTCATCCACAGTTGTTTCACCACGTAAAACTTTTATTAAGCCGTCTTGCTCCATGGTTATCATGCCTTGGTCGCGGGCGGCTTTTTCGAACTCAGTAATGCCCTCTACTTTACGGATTAGAGCTTCAATGTTATCATCAGGAACTAATACCTCTATTAGTGCTAACCTACCAGAAAAGCCTGAGTCGTGACACTTTTCACACCCCCTGCTTCGGATAAGTTGTTGCGGCGCGTCAGTTAACTTTTCCGCCACCTCAGATGGCAAGGAACTCTTAATTTTATCTAAACTACCCCTAATCTCTTTCCACACGTCGTTATCGGGCGTGTATTGCTCGCTACAAACTGGGCACAGCTTACGGATAAGCCTTTGTGCCATAACCATGTTTATAGAGCCGGACATTAAAAATGGTTTAACCCCAATATCCAATAGACGGGTAAAAACACTGGGAGCCGAGTTAGCATGAACAGTAGAAAGCACCAGATGCCCTGTTAAGCCGGCCTGTATGGCTATCTCCGCTGTTTCTGTGTCTCTTATCTCACCGACCATAATAATATCCGGGTCTTGCCTTAGGGAGGCTCTCAGGCCGTCAGCAAAGGTGTAGTTGTTCTCTTTGTCTATTTGACTTTGCTCTATTCCGTCAATTTTGTATTCAATAGGGTCTTCAAGAGTAATAATCTTTCTCTCTGGTTTATTTAGTTCGGTTAATATGGCATATAAAGTTGAGGTTTTACCACTACCAGTTGGGCCTGAAGTCAAAATAACCCCATGAGGTCGGGACATGGCCGTTCTAATTATTGACAACGCCTCAGGTCTAAAATTCATTTTTTCTAAGTTCGCCACCTGATTGTTTTGCCGAAGCAATCTCATAACAATAGTCTCACCATAAGCCGAAGGCATTAAAGAGATTCTTAAATCTATCTTTTCCTTATCCATTTTGAATGAAAATCTGCCATCTTGTGGTTTATTATTCACATCCATACGCAAATGCGCTAAATATTTAATTCTAGAAATTAACGCATCGTGTTGCGTCATTTTTAGCTTCACCACATCCTGCAAAACACCGTCAATTCTATACCTAATTGTATAATTTTCTTCCCCCGGTTCTATATGCACATCGGAGGAGTTTGTTTTTATGGCTCCGGTAATTATTACATCGAGCAATTCAGTAACCGTAACATTTTTTGCTACCTCTGCCGCTGTTGCTAAATCTTTAATTTTTGATTCATAAGATTCTTCGCTTTGCCTTTCCTCTTTAGCAATATTTTCCTCTTTTTGCCGCTTAAATAACTCGTAGAACATATACCCATAGAGAAAGCTTGATTTAGATATCATTACAGGCTGAAAAACCAAGCCGGCTTTATGGCTCAAATCATCTATAAATTTCATCACCTTTTGATCGCTCGGATTTGTAACGCCAATCTTGATGTTTGATGCAATTCTTAAATATGGCAAAATTTGATATTGTAACGATATCTCTTGCGGCACAATATTTAAAACCTCAGGCACTATTTGATAATTACTTAAGTCTATATATGGGACACCTAGTTTTTTAGCCGCCTCCTCGGTATGCGCCTCTTCTTGATGTCTATTTACCGCATAAATTTTTTTCCCGATATCCACCATAAAGATAAAACTATTATATTAATAGTAAAATTTAAGTAATTATTACTAATAATTCAAGCACATTACTAAACACAAGTTACTCAAATCTAATTATAATCTATTTAATGCAGATAGACAAAAAATGCCTCGAGTGATATTGTTCTGATATGGAAGCGTGACAGAGCGGTTGAATGTGCCGGTTTCGAAAACCGGTGTGCCTTTACGGGCACCAGAGGTTCGAATCCTCTCGCTTCCGCCAATTTATATTTATATGAGAACCGAGTAAAAATATTAGAATTTTACCGTATCGCCCACTTTGATATTATATCTATCCGTCCAGCCAGCGTTGACTTCTAATACCATATCTGCCGGGCTAGGTGGAAAATATCTTATTAGGTCTTCACTTTCTGCTCCGATTTGGGCGGGGATTTTTTTATTTATCTCCACAATCCTGCCACCATTAATCCAAATAATATCTATATCAAATGACATATTCATCATCCAAAAGAAGTATATATCAGCTTTTTCAAAAGTAAACAGCATGCCTTGATCATCGCTAATACTCTCAAAAATTGACAGCCCCTTGCTTCTTTTGCTTTCGCTGTCTGCAATATACACATTAATATTTTTGCCATTAACCGATATAGTCTTGGTGTCGTGTTCTATACGAGAATTATTTTTAAATATTATTGCAGTGATACCAGACAAAAATAACATGGCAAGCACATACAAAACAATAAAATATTTTTTAATTTTTACTGCTTTCAGCATTTATGTTTGTGTTAATTGATTGTTATTATTATTGCGCCGGTGCATGTTTTAATACTCATCAATAATTATGCAAAAGATGCGGATTGTTTATCCTTTTTTTGGCTTGATAACCACTCTTCTCTCTCTACCGCTTCCTGAGCTTTCGGTAGTAATATCGGCAATATTGGCGCATGTTGTGTGCACAATCATTCTTTCGTATGAGCTCATTGGAGGCATAATCTCCTCGATACCGGTTGCTAATACTTGGAATGCTTTATCTTTAGCTCTTTTTGCTAATACCTCTGCTTTTTTTGATCTGTAGCCACTAACATCAACTACTAAATCATAATCTGTATCTAACAACTGTTTTGAATACAAGATTCTCATAACATGTTGAAGCGCATCCAGCACCTCCCCACCCTTACCAATTAACATGGCGGCGTCATCTACCTGATAGTTTACGATTATTGTATGTCTTTCTTGAGTTATCACGCTTTCGCCTTCGAAACCAAGACTCGTAATAAAATCATCCGATTTTGTCTTAATCTCTCTAATTATCTTTTCCATATAAGCCTCGTATAGTTAAGAATCTTATTTACTGTTTTAAAGCATACCAAAAAGAGGGTTTTTTTCAAACCATGAAATTATTTATTAATTTTTTATAAAACAGCCTCCACTATTTATGCTAGCGTTTTTTTGATCTAATGGTAACCTCTACACCCTTCTTTTTATCAGATCTGTCCAGCCTTTTTTTCATTATGTTTGATATAAGATCAGTTTTTTTAGCTTTGGAATTTTTAATATCCTTTGATTCTGCAATTTTTGGATTCCTAGATTTTTGGTTTTCTAAATTATCCGACTCTCCGCTATCTTGTTTATT
>CAZLCL010000049.1:0-3444 GCA_964558315.1 uncultured Candidatus Saccharibacteria bacterium | reverse complement strand
AAATTTGACTTTATTATCTTGTCATTTGTTTATCATCACATCTCGGACGATCAAAAAAGCTTGTTCCTCACACAGATTAAACGATTACTAGCCGTAGATGGATTAATTATTTTAGGCGATGAATTCATTACTGACTATCATTCCGAATATTCAAAATATCGTTCCATAAACACTTTCTATAACAAGTTAGATCAAACATTAATTGTAAATAATGCTGCAGATACAACCTTAAAATTATCGGTTTTAGCCAGAAAACAAAGTTTAGATGGCAAAATTGAGCATAAAGTAAGTGTATATGAGTTTAAAAAACATTTAAAGTCAACAGGTTTGAAAATTGTTGGTTTATTTCACCTTTGGCCGAATAACAAACGATTCGGTTGTAAAATATTTGTAATTAAAAAGGAGAAACAATGCCTCTAAAAGAATATTTTAATCCTAAAATTAAGAAAATTAAAGTTGATTTTTCTTCTGCCTGTAACGCAAACTGCATCGGTTGTTATACACACGCCGCAAAACAAGACCCAAAGGTCAGATTGTCGTTTAAGGAGTTAGACAGAATTATTGAATTTGCCTCGAAAAACGGTTTTAAACAGCTTGTTATCGGCGGATTAGGAGAACCACTCATAGATAAAAAATATTTTTTTCGTTTTGCAGAATGCGCCGACAAACACAGGCTCGAGGTGATTTTATACGACAATGGGACACTCATAGATAGCAATATTGCTGCCAGATTGTTCAACATGAGCATTTCTATTTTAGTAAAGCGCAATTCCATGGATAACACAAAACAGAATTATTTTATGGGCGTAAAAAGCGGTCTGGCGGAAAAAAATTGGTGGGGTATTCAGAATCTTAAAAAAGCCGGCTTTAAAAGTGATCGCTTAGCTATAGAATCATACATTTCAAAACAAAATGTGGATGATCTCTGCGAAGTGCTACGATTTTGCCGCCAAAACGATATTACTCCATATTTCGAAGAATTTATTTGTGTAGATCAAACCTCCAAAATGAATCAATCAATGGTGCTAAGCGGCAATGATTTGTTACGTGCTTACCGAAAATACCAAAAAATAGATAAAAAGGAATTTGGAATTAGCACTTCGATCAGCCGCCATGATAGGCGCTATGGAATTCATGGTTGCTTCGCCAAACAGATGATGAGCATTGATGTAGAGGGCAACATAAAACAATGTATTTTTGATAAAATTTACGGCAATATTGCCAAAGATGATTTGGCCGTTTTTCACGATAAAATACCCAAGAAATGCCAAGGTTGCTCCTTGGCGGTAATTGAGAAGTGAATTTTCAAGAGATGCTTTGATCGTTTTATATCATCTTGAACCTGAATCCGAAAATCTAATCTTTGAGCACAAACTTTCCCGACCACCTTTGGGGGTAGTTTGTTTTTAGCACGCTAAAGCGTGTTCTCTTTAGGTTTTCGCATTCGAGCATCCTTGAGACTTTACATTCTTAGAGTTTCGCGGTATTGTGCAGTCGCATACAGCTATTCCGAAAAGGAAGGAGGTGAGCAGTATGAACTGGCTGGATCATCTCTCGAGGTTCGTAGTCGTATTCTTCGGAGGGTTCTCCGTCTATTTCGGGATTCAGCTCATCGGGGTATATGTCCCCAGCTACTCCTTGATTGGGATGTTCACGGGAGCGTTCGTGGCGGAACTCGGCTGCAGCATAATCCTCCTGCGCATCTTGTCATGGTCGGAGAAGCCGGACATCTTCGACGACGAGTATGAGCAAAAGAGGACGGACTAGCGCGGGTGGCTCCAAATAGCCGCGCGAATACAAGCTAAGGAGGAGCCCGTGCCCGGGCATAAAACAGGAGAAACCCGGAGTAACCACACGAGGAGGAGAGCGCCGTGCCCCGATGCTACAATCGGGGCTGTTGTTTATCATCATCTGATTTAATAAAATAATGGGTCACTTCATTCGCTGTAGTGTATGTTCTGACCCACTTTTATTTATGAGCGAAACTATTATTTGATCTTTGATCTTTGATCTTTTATATTTTATTCTATTCTATCTCCCTATATCCCTCCGCCAAATGTTCGAGTCCCAAGCCTTTGCCGAGGTATTCGTTCATGCCTATAATCGCTTCGTCGTATCTCTTAACTTTGAGCTGGCTTTTGTGGCAGGCCATAGCCGCCATTTTAATGTTTTTGATGCGCGCATTATAAGGAAACAAATAACTAGGCCTATTTATTCCCCAGACAAAATATCCCCACACAGCAGGCTTATTTCTTCTTAATTTATGATGAGCAATTAAGGCAGAGCTGTAAACGGCTATATGATCTTCGTTCCAATCATTTCCATCGGGCACTAAAACCAAATCAGGTTTAAACACTTGAAATTCATGATAAATTTTTTCCCACAAATTGTCATGTTCCCCCAGCTTCAAATCACCATATCGCAAGAAATTTGCTTCTCCTGCCCCCACTTCACGCAAAGCGTTCACAGCTTCTTTTTCGCGAGTTGCAACTAAATCCAAATCTCTTACTCCGTTATTATTGCCTAAGGATCCGCCACAAAAAACGAGGCTTTTTATGTGGGCTTTATTTAAATTTAAATGGTAAAGCAGGGCACCACAGCCAAAAACGTCATCATCGGGATGAGGCGCGAGCACTAAAACCCTATCAGCATGGACGTTTCGCAAAACCTCCACCTTTAGATGTGTGCGGGTGGAAGAGTGAACAAGTTCGGAATTTTTGAATTTATTTACAAATAGCAATGTAGTCCTTTCACGGATCAATATCACGGACTTTTCACAGATTAGTTAACTACTCTCTTCAATATCAATCCGTTCTTACTAAATACTATTGTGATGCCAACCTTTAAATTTGTTGCCTTAAGGTAATTTAATAATTGCATCCAATCTTTTTTATAAATTTCCCGTCTAACCTTTAATTCTACAGCCATCTTTTCTTCAATCAAGAAATCGAGGTAATATTTACCCACAACTTCTCCATCATACAATATCTTTGAATAGCATTCACGCTTGTATTTGATGTTTTGTTTGTCCAGCTCTACAGCCAGCGATTTCTGATACACTTTTTCCGGATGGCCGTAACCCAAGTTATTGTAAACCCTATAAGCACTCCCGATTACCTTGTCGCTCAATTCTCTATAAATGAGATTATGCATTCCCCCTCCGAGCTAATCCGTGTGATTAAATCCGTGATATTTCTGCCTTGATTTAACGCCCTTTCCGAGCTAATCCGTGTGAATAAATCCGTGATATTTCTACTTAATAAGCCGAATATACTCGGCCTCCACTTTTTTAACTATCTCTTTCCAATCAAAATCTTTTACTCTCTCGGAGGCGTTGCGGGCGAGCTGTTCTATCTTTGCCGGGTGGGATAAAAGCTCAATAATTGCTTCGGCAATGGTCTCGGGACTGTGCGGCGACACCAAAATACCGTTTTTATTATGTTT
>CAZLCL010000048.1:0-3505 GCA_964558315.1 uncultured Candidatus Saccharibacteria bacterium | reverse complement strand
CAGCCTTAAAAGAATTTGGTAACATTACTTTTGGGGTAATAATCACACAAATTGCTAATGCTTTAAAGTTACCGATGATGTTGACAGTGCCGAACATGGCTACAGACATGCCACATGCTTTGTTAGATCAAGTTTTAATAGAATATGGAGAAAACGCAAGCGATATGTTAGCAATCCAAATGCCATTCACTCTAGACAATATTTCTATGGAGGGAAATTTTTTGGTCTTGTTTGATAAAAAATCTTCTGATTTAATTAGCCAAAAATTAGTTAATGAAGGCCATGCAAATCAGGAATCGGAGGCAAACAGCAATGGATAGAGTCGAAATCGGTATGGGTAAATTGTATATATCAAGAGCACCAAATATACTTTCAACAAGCAGTATAGGTTCTTGTGTCGCTGTTTGTCTGTGGTCTCAATTTCATAAAGTCGGTGGCCTAGCGCATATCATGTTGCCTCGTATTCCTAACAGCATAGACAAAGTAACCGAAGATGAACTGAAATATGGCGATATTGCCATAAAGATTTTGACTACCGAATTGACTGACTGGGGTGTGCCCACTTCTGCTCTTACGGCAAAGATTGTTGGGGGAGCTAATATGTTTCCGGGCATTCAAGCGAGATCTCAAAAGGTTGGTGAAAAGAATGTTGAAAATATTAAACAAATTTTATCTGAATATAATATTCCGATTGCCGCTGAGGAAATCGGGGGTAGCACTGGTCGGGGCGTGTTATTTGATTTATCAAATGGTATAGTGACAATAGAGATGACAATCTAATTAAAAGGCATATTATGTTAGCTGGTTTACAAAAAGGATATTATTTAGGGGTAGATACCGGTGCTACTACAACTCAAGCTACAATTACCGACGAGAGCGGTTTTGTAATAGCAGAAGCAGAGTCCGGATCGGCTAATATCCACAATGTGACTTTAGAGATGGCTTTTAAAAACATTATCGAAGCCGTAAAAAAAGCCAGGAAAATCGCCGGAGAAAAAGACGAACACATCTCTAGAGAAACTTTTGAAGGCGCTTGTCTTGGTTTATCCGGAATGGATTCCGTGCCAGATCGAATGATGACTGCCGAATATTTTAACAAAATACCTCTAGAAGATAGGACATTAAATGCAAAAAAGTTAATTGTGGCCAGCAACGGTTTGACTGGCCTAATGTCTGGTGCTGAAAATCCTTATGGAGTTTGTTTGATTTCCGCCACTGGTTCAAATTGCTATGGATTATCGCGAATTGGCAAAGAAGCAACAGCTGGAAATTGGGGATATCTTTTGGGCGATCAAGGCTCAGCTTATGCCTTAGGAAGAGCGGTATTGCGTCAGGTTATGAAAGAATATGATGGCCGTAGTTGTAAGACGGGTATTACTGAAAAGGTTCTAGATTTTTTGTCACTTTCTGATCCAAGTGAGATTGTGTCTTGGGCTTATAATCATGGCAACCTCTCGGTAAGAGATATTGCCTCGTTATCAAAAATTTGTGACGAAGATTCACTTCCAGATGTGGTTGAAATAGCCGAAATGGTGAATAAAGCAGTTAAAGATCTTGCTTTAGCTTATAAAGCAGTAATTAATCGTCTAGGTGTTGATTCAAATGAAAACATTCCTGTAGTATTGGTAGGTGGTCTTTTTAAAATGAAAGGTCAGTTTACTGACAAGGTTAAAAAGTCAATATTAAATATCACTCCCAAAGCGAACATAATAATCCAAAGAAGAAGTATTAGCGAGGGTGCGGCTTTGATCGCCCGAATGCATCAACAAATAAAATTGTTTCCGGAAAGTTTAGTGGTGATTATTAAACCGAGTTAATAATAGAAAAGGAGATAAAATGGCAAAAAAAATATTGCTTTGCGAAGATTCAGCTTTTTTTGCACAAGCCATTACAATGGTATTAAAAAATGTTGGTTACGAAGTAACACATGCTTTAGACGGGGCGCTTGGTATGGAGGTGCTCAAAAATCAACCGGATTTTAGTCTAATTTTGTGCGATATTATGATGCCAAATTTAGATGGTTTTGGGGTGATAAACGCGATCAGACAAGACGAAAAACTTCGGGACATACCCTTTATATTTTTGACAGGTGTTTCAGATCAAGATAGTATGGAAAAGGCGAATAGTTATCATGTTTCGGATTATTTTATCAAATCGAATGTAGGAATTGATAAAATAGTAGAGTTAGTTGCAAAACATATCGGTCCGGCACAATAATTTAATATAGAAAGGAATTAAGATGGCCTCACTCTATGATCTAGAGTTACAAGAATCAAACAATTTTATCCATGCTTTGATGAATAATGGAGAAACACCTGCTTATAAGTTAATGCTAGACCAAAAAAAACAGGCAGAAGGAATGGGTGAGGTAGGCAAACAGCTTTTGGCTCAGTTTGAAGATCCCAACAATCCGGCTTCAAAAAGCTTGTGGAGACTATCGGAACTAAAAGATGATATTAAAAGATATATGGATCAAGTGGGTATGAGCCCAGAGCTTGCGACAGGTGCAAATAATATATTTGCCTCAAATCCAGAATCATTAAATAATTTGCCCGAAGAGGAACAAAAAGTCATTACTGATTTTTGGATCAAAAAGAAAAGCATTATTGTTATGTTGTTGAACAAAGGTTACACACACGAAGAGCTATTTTCTTAAGCGACCTAGTAATTGAATATCTTCAAAAACCCGCCTATAAGCGGGTTTTTGAAGATTCATTTAAAAAATTATTCTTATCTTCTGGAAAAAACCGACCAAATAACGGCTAGCAATATTAATATTATAAAGATCACAATTAAAGCTTTGTCTTTGCTAATTTTTATCAACCAGTAAGCTTGTTTGTTGTATTCTTTTTCAACTTGTTCTTCTAGAATCTTCTCCTCTTTTATGACCCCCTCCAGAGATTGCTCGGGACTAGAGTTTATTGCAGTGTTAGCAGGTGGCTGAGCAACCGCAATTTTTTCTGTAACAGCAGGATTATTTACAGGCTCAGTTTTTAAATTTTGATTTGGGTTGGTCTCGGCCGGTAAAGAGGGTTTAGCTTCTGATTTTTCTTGAGGAGGAGGTGTCTCTTCTTTTTTGGGTGTTTCGACCGGAGGAGGATCAGCGGCGGGGGTCGGAGCTGGTTTCTGTTCGGTAGGTGTAGTGCTGGAAACACCGTTTTGCATTGCACCAACATCAACACCTTGAGATTTGAGTTCCTGCATTAATTTATCAGCCATTTCCTTATCTTGGGGAGAAACTGAATTATTTTGATTAGAAGGGTTGTCGGGCATGAAAATTATAAATTAATATATTTTGAGATTAAACCGTTAAAATCAATATTATTGAGCTGAGCCTTATCGATAAACTCTCTGGCACCTAGTTCTTTAGCCGCAGAAATTTTATCGTCATCGGCATGGGAGCTAATTATGATGACAGGGATTTCTCTAGTATCGGGGTTATCGTGAAGTTCTCTTAATACTTCAAAGCCATCTTTATTGGGCATTACAATATCAAGAAGAATTA
>CAZLCL010000047.1:0-4672 GCA_964558315.1 uncultured Candidatus Saccharibacteria bacterium | reverse complement strand
CGGACAAAAATATCCTCGCTTGCATCACCGATTGTTACGATATCATACTTCATATTATATATTTCCTGTGATAATAATGAATCTATATTATTTATTCTATTATAGTAAAGAAGGCAACTACGAAATCATTTATAAAAATGAACAATAGACAAATCCTTTACTAAAAGCTTGATTATCAACAAACCCTATTTTACCCATATTATTACATTTTTATCTTCAGAAATCATAAATTTGTTATTACTTTTCAGTTCCCCGTAGTTTGTAACTTTCAAATTCCTGCCATTATTAAATATTTTATATGAATACTCTCCGTCTTTTAAGGCCACACTAAATGATCCGTCTTCGGCTGTTTTTTGCACGTTTTTATCATTACCATTAAAAAATGAAATTTGTGCTGAAGCTAAGGGTTTATCACCATTCATTATTTTGCCTTTAAGAGTGTAAACAGGGCGAGCAATTATTATGTTGCTGGAATATTTTTTATTCTTCTTAATCTCTATGCATTTGGAGCTGATAATCTTGTATTCTTTACCACTTTTAGGATTAGAAATCGATATATTCAACTCTCCAAATTCAGCTCTTTTTAATGAATAATTACCGTTCTTATCCACCACAGCCGTTTTATTGCCAATTTTTATTAGCAAGCCCTCTGTGGAACCGAAGCCCGCAGAACCAAGATCTTTCACGCGTCCGGCAATAGTCGCGGATGAAATTTTTATTCCAAGTAGTCTGATGTTATTTTCTACCCAAACGTTTACCTGGTTTATATATTTTTTAACGACTGTGGCTGTGGCACCGGTTGTTACATGGTTCGATACTTTATTGGATAATATATCCAATTGCATTCTGGCTTTTATTGTAACGGGAAGTTTATCATAGTCTGTTTTAAGCCATCTGCCTTTTGCAATATCTGTTGCTGTTATTGTTAAATCAGCGAATTTAGCAATAGTATCATAATTGCGTGCTGGCACCTCTTGATAACCAAGAGATCTCATCATACTTAAAAATTCTGCATCACTGTTTTGGGTTGAAGCACCCTTTACACTGCCTCCTGTAGTATTATCATCTAGAGATTTAAAAGTTATCATCTTGGGAAATTTCTCACGCATAAGTCCATCTAAAAACTTGAGAGCGTTGAGACAATGAGAATTTTCTGTTTTAATCATCTCATTGTCGCTTAAAGCAACTGCAACCTGATCATTGTGTATTACCCAAAAGGTAAAAAATTCCGCCCACAATTCATATGAATTTGTAGTTAAAGCATAATTGGAAAAACAACGGTATTTTCTAAAAAGATTATCGCATCTATTAACTGGTTTGCCGTCACTACTAAGTATCGGGGTTCCGTCGTTATTTAAACCACGAGCAGCATTAAGAGCAGAATTAAATTTTTCGTAATACTGTTCATTCAATTTTGAATAATAATCAGCAATGTGCCCAAATTCGTGGACAACCGTTTCAATTCCTCTCTTAGGATTGTCAAGATCGACGTTATCGAGCGCAAAATATAAAGTTGAATCCAAATTTCCAATATTAATTGTGTTAACAGAGCCAGCGTAGGATCTACTTTCACCGCTTGAGGTTAAATAGATATCAGGATAATTGCCAACTGGCATTCCAATATATTCAGCCATTTGGGTCACAAACTTTGCATACTTTTCCAAATTTTTTATACTCCCAGCAGTAAATATCTCCTGTTCTATAGCTTTATAGGTGCAAAAATCAATACCATGAATGTTTTTACAAATAATAGACTGATTTTTATTTGTTTTACTTATTAGATAAAGTGTTGTTGCATTAGACCCTTGATATTTTAAATATCCACCTCCATACCAATAATTCTCCGTTTCAAATTGAATAGATTGTGATACGGATACATAAGATTTTTGGGAATAGCTGTGTAAATATGTATATCTGATAATTGAGGGGTCAGAGGCCGAGATATCTGATTTTTTAAAACAAAATTGAACGTTATTATCTTTATCATAACAAAATAAATTATTTTTAATAATTTTTTCTTTACTTAAATCAACGATCTGCCCAGTCATAGCATCTCTAAATGATACATTAAGCTCAGAAAAGACTTTATCAGTCTTGATAGTAAAATTTTTTTGTAAAGAATTTGCAGATTTACCGATTTTAATATTAGTAATATCTTTTGACGAAAACCTGAATGTATCATCCGACACAACTGATGCAGTGGTGTTTTTATAAGTACCAAGTTGTAATCGCAATAGGTATTCGGCATCCTCATAAAGAGGTATATCGGGAATAAAATAGTTTGCGATATGTTTGTTCTTATCGATACTCTCCAGCCAAAATAATTCTTGTTTTACTTCCGATATTTTTTTTTCCATGTCCCCGTCCACAATCTTTATGCTAACTTTTGACCCCGGCGGTATATTGCAATCGCCATCGTCAAATGAAACCTTACCGTATATATCAAAATATTTATTTGTTTCAGAGTATTTTTTTTGAGCAATACTATTTATAATTATCAAATATATTTCACGATCATTACTAATTTTTTGAGCATCTTCCACATTTAAATTCACCACAAGTGTTTTTTTACCACCTGGAAAATACCATTTATCAGTGACAATTTCCAAATCACAATAACTTACACCAGAGTCACTAATGCCATCAAAATTATAATTTACTCTTTGGGGTGCACCATATCTATCATTAAAGCCAAGCTCATACCATGAATCCTTAGATATAAATGATTGTGTTTTGCCACCACAGCTAAGATTAATTTCGAGATTGTCAATTACCTTTCCGGAATCTGAAGAAACAAAAGCACCTGCAATAATAAAATCTTTTATTAATCTTAGTGTTAAATCCTTTGTTACTACGCCATTGATGATATCATCAACCGTAAATTCTACAGTTTCTGGCGAATCATATTTCTTTTTATCATAATCAGAAATATTTATTATACATTTCTTATGTTTTAAAGGGATATCATTAAAATAATAATTACTTAATCTACCATCATATATGTGATCTGAAGACTCCTCAGCAGTTAAGGAAACTGTTTCGCCTTTCTTTTCATCGTCGCAAACAAGATTTACTTTCGCCCCACTTATTAATATGTCGCTATCGCTCTCTATAATTCGTCCCGCCACTTCAAAAGTCTCTGTTTTTGTTAGAAGACAGCGATAGTAGAAGTAAGCATATTTTTTCCCACTTACATCAGACAATATTTTTATATCATTTTTAGTAAAGGTAATTGGTAAATCGGGCATATTAAAATCCGTGTTTGAACCAGTAAGCTTGTTAAGCCGAATTTGATAATCACCTGTTTTTGTCGTAATCGGGATTTCCAATACAGTTAAGTTCCCCTTCATATTTTCCCCTTTATAAGGGATATTGGCATTTGGCCAACTTTGTACCGGCATTAATTGGCCAGATCTTTTGATTGAAGTGTCTGTGCTGTGAGTAACATTGGCCCCGATCTTTTCACTATGAGATATCCACTTGTTTTGATCATCTTTTAGAGATAGGTAAAGTGAAAAAGTGGTTTGATCGGTTATCGGGTCGCCAGGAAGGTTGTAATTACTATCAAGCGAGATAGGGGAAGGATTAATATTTGTTATCTTTTTAAGTTGAAAATTTGTTTCGGCAAACAAGTTACTGTTTATGGTTTGATTGAAATTGCTGGCAACAACCTGTTTTGTCTGCGTTTCATAATTAGGATGTGTTACAGTAATGCTAAATTCTTTGTCAGTTAAATTATTAAATAAATAATTGTATATATTACCGTTTGTAGTGGCTTGTTGACTGATTGAAATTGATTTTATTGATACGGTAGCGCCAAACACTTTCGCTCTTGATGAGGAATCTGTAACCTGCCCCCTGATACCATATTTCTGGTTAAGAGTGATAGGGGGAGTAGTAAGCGGAGGGGTATTTTCGCCGCCCCTACAACTACTGGTTACTTTCACTTTTGAATTATTAGAACTGATGTTTATTTCGCCACTTGAAGCACCACAATTAGGGTAGAGGAAATTGAAAGAGTATTTACCTGGCACAAGAGAGAAAAAAGCTTCGCCTTTAGTGTTAATATTTTTATTGGCGGAGAATAACTCACCGATCGCTTGCACTAAAGCAGAGGTATCTGTAATGGGCTTATTGTCAAATCCGACAATAGTTACTGTAACTGTAATTTTGTCTGTTACCGCACTCGTTACTACTTGGGTTATTTCATCGGCGAAAGAGGTAAAGGAGCCGTTTCTGGCAAAAATTGTTAGTGCGCCTACCAATACCAAAATAACTACTGTTAGAATTAACAAAACTATCTTAAGCTTTTTGCTAATTTGAACAATCTTTCTTAAGACGAACATTACTTTCTCCATTTTATTCGTTTAACTAAACTATATTATTATAAGAATGGCTGTTCGTGGAAATTAAGCAATTACCTTAATATTTCTTTTTTACAATATATTTATTCTCCAGAAAGCAATTTTATATACTTTTTAATTATCTCCTTGGCTTCCTCTTTTGCTTCGGTCAATATTTCTCTTGGGTCTTTAACCCCCGGATGTTTTTGAGAGAAACTATCTACAAATACTTTTCTGATATTTGTATCAATATTTAGCTTTACTATGCCGCATTTTACCGCACTTTTAACATCACTTTCGTTTAAACCCGATGCTCCATGCATTACTAA
>CAZLCL010000046.1:0-4686 GCA_964558315.1 uncultured Candidatus Saccharibacteria bacterium | reverse complement strand
TCTACGTTTGCTTTATCTTCTTCTGCGTCTTCTCTCTGCAGTTTCTGCTCTTCTTCTTGCTGGCATTTTGTCTCCTCTCCTAATAATTGATATATAACCTAGATTTAACTTCTTTAAGTTGGCTCTGATTTAAATTACCTAATATTAAAACATTTAAACGATCATTTTGGAATATCTGGCGACAGGCAATCTTTACCTCGTCAATGGTTGTTTCTCTAATGGCCTTATAATGCTCTTCTGGAGTTTGGCTAATTTTATTATAAGAAATTCGTCTTAACATGTCAAAAGAAACATTATCATTAGACTCAAGAGAAATTTTTTTCTTTCCAATCAAAAAACTTTTTGCGGCAGAAATCTCCTCTGGTTTAATATCGTCTCCAATATTGCGGAATTCATTTAAAATTATATCAATAGTTGGACAAATGTGGGAGTGGTTTACCGAAGTAAATACCGAAAGATAGCCTAAATCGGAGTATGTGTCAGAATAAGCATTAACCCTGTAAGCATAACCTTTGTGTTCGCGAATTTTTTTAAAAAGTCTTGAGCTCATATTTCCGCCCAGCACAATGGCGATAAGCTTACAGGGTATGTAGAATGGGTGGTTCATGGGATAAGCCCTAACAGCGGCGGCGCAATATACATGATCTGCATCATAATGTTGGAAAAAAATTTCTGGGTATGTTTGATAATTCTCTATCGGTTTACGCGAGTTAACTTTGCCTTTGTTCATCTGCTTAAATATACTAGTGACATACTTTTTAATCATTCTCAGACTAATATTACCAGAGATTACCAATGTAGCATTTTGTGCAACAAATTTTTCACGATAATATTTCTTGATAATTTCTTTAGTAAATGAATTAACAGAACTTTTAGTGCCTAAGACTGGCAAGGAGAAAGGTTGGTATTTGTATGTTAACGCTTCAATCTCTTCTGAGATCCTATCCATCGGCAAATCACGAACCTTACTTAACTCTTCTAAAACCACAGTTTTTTCTTTGTTAATATCTTCATCCCTAAAAAGAGGATGAATTGCAATGTCTGATATTACATCTATTGCGATTTTCCAATCTTTTACAAAAACTTGTGCTGTAAAACAAACCATCTCTTTAGTAGTAAAAGCACCAATATCACCGCCGATTCGATCAATCGCTTGGCTAATCTCGGCAACTCCAGGAAAGTTCTTGGTGCTTTTAAACATTATGTGTTCTATAAAATGACTCAAACCGTGTTCGTTTTGATTTTCGTCTCTAGAACCTACACCGTAACCCAAACAAACACTCACTGAAGATGAATTTCTATTGTGGATATGACAAATTTTTAAGCCATTTTCTAGATTAAATAATGTTTTTTTCATTCAATATTTTTATATTTTTACTAATTAGCTAATAAGCACACATGAATAAGTTTTATAGCTTTTCAGCTCCAACCGATACATCAAATAAGTTTTAAATCATTATAAAAGAATCCGCTAAAAAGCGATTTATAATTTTAATAAAAATACTTCACACCAAAATAATTTGTGAAAACTAAAGAAAATGAACACAAAATAAGCCCTCCAAGTTTTATTAATTTATATTATGAAGAATATAAAATTAAGTGTCAATCAAAGCTTTTCAAATAGGCATAAATAATGTTAGAATATTCTAAGTTTAAAAATATATCATTGTGAATAAGAAAACTATTCATCAGAAAATTTATGAGTTATAAATTCAAAACATTATCAAACGGACTAAAAGTTTTTTTAATTCCTTATGAATCTATCGAAACAATTACGGTTTTATTGGCATTTAAAACAGGCAGTCGAATCGAAAACAAAACAGAATGGGGTTTGTCGCATACGGTCGAGCACATGGTTTATAGAGGGGCAAAACGCAGAAAAAACTCCAGAGAAGTTGTGGAATTTATTGATTCCATAGGCGGTGAGCATAACGCTTTTACCGGAAAGGAGGAAACTGCTTACTATGTAAAAGTTACTTCAGACAATTTCGAAAAGGGAGTGGATTTTATCTCTGATAACGTCATAAATGCCTCTTTCCCAGAAGATGAGCTAAAAAAAGAGAAGAGTATCATACTTGAAGAGATGAAAATGTATGAAGATATGCCACAACGTAAGACTTTAGAAAATTTTGAAAGTATATCGTTTTCTTCAGATAGTTTGGGGCACGAAATTATAGGGACACCTCAAAATGTCAAATCATTTAATTCACAGATTCTTCATGCTTATAAAAATAATTATTATACAGCGGATAACGCAGTATTGGTTCTAGCTGGAAACTATAAAAAGGTGCCAAATTATTTCTCAATAGTAGAAAAATATTTTGCCAATATGCCTAAAGGCAAAATTAACATATATCAAAAAAGCCATAACTCCGATAATATAATTAAGATTGTTAAAAAAGATACCGAGCAGAGTAATTTGGTGATGGGTTTTTGGGCACCTTCAATGCAAAAAAACGAACGTTATACCGCCAGAGTGCTATCAACAATAATGGGCGGGTCAATGAGTTCAAGATTATTTTCTGAAATCAGAGAAAAGAGAGGCCTGGCCTATCACATAAGATGCGCCTATAATAGTTTTAGCGACAACGGTTTAATATATACTTATGCTGGGGTTTCAAATCATAAATATTTGGAAGCTCTAAAAGAGATTCTTAATCAATATAAAATAGCGGCCAAAGAAGGTTTTTCTTCAAAAGAGATAGAGATTGCAAAAGAGATAATTAAGAGCAATATATTGATTGCTTCAGAAGATCCCAGCGTTATGGCGGTTGAACTGGTGGGCGAAATGCTTTTAGCCGGAAGAAATATTTCGATTTCAGAGATTGTAAATCAGTATCTAGCTGTATCTGAGACACAATTGATGCAATTAGCTAAAAAGGTTTTTGAACAAAAGCAGGTAATTTTTTCTGCAATAGGCAAAGATTTAAACGAAAAGAAAATTAATTTATTGCTAAAACAGTATTAAAAATGGAGATAATATGGCTAAATCAACCAAGAAAGCCAATCCAGCGATAGAGAGATCTTTGGTGTTGGTAAAACCTGATGGTGTGCAGAGAGGATTGATCGGAGAAGTTATTACAAGGCTAGAGCATAGAGGCTTAAAAATTATTGCACTTAAAATGGTAAAACCAAGTCTCGAACACGTTGATATGCATTATCCTCAAGATGAAGAGTGGATAGAGAGACTGGGGCATAAAGGTTTTACAGTATTTGAAGAATACGGGATTGACCCTAAAGAGTATATGGGGACGAACGACAAAAAAGAAGCGGGGAAAATGGTTAGGGAGTGGCTTGTTAATTATCTTACGGAGGCTCCGGTAGTAGCCATGGTTATTGAGGGTGTCCACGCTATTGATATGGTAAGAAAAATTGCCGGCAATACCTTGCCGAGTAAGGCTGATATTGGAACTATAAGAGGTGATTATTCGGTAGATTCTCCAGCGGCGGCGAACTTAGAGGGTCGAGCAATAAAAAATATTATTCATGCTTCCGAAAATAAAAAAGAAGCTGAGCATGAAATTGCTCACTGGTTTGCTCAAGAAGAAATATATGAATATTCATTAGCACATCATATGGCAATGTATTCGAAATTATAAACAATAATTATTGCGCAATGATTAATTTATTAGCCTTATTGAGCGCATATTTTTTATCATTTTCCTTGACTCTTTTGGCGATTAAATTGGGTTATAAATTTAATATATATTCAATTCCACGCAAGAGAGATTTTCACAAAAGGCCTATCCCAAGAATTGGTGGCTTAGCGATTTGGTTGTCATTTGTATCAATTTTGCTAATCTATTTCTTTTTGATTATTCCTGAAACTAGGTTGTCCCAAAGCAATATATTAGGCCACGATAAACAACTTTTGGGTATTTTATTGGGAGCAATTTTTATTGCTCTAACCATGTTTATTGATGATATTAGAGGCTTAAAGGCATGGCAAAAATTATTGATTCAAATTATTTCTGTCTTACCGATAATCGCCTCTGGTATTGGTATAAATCATATCGCTAATCCGTTTGGCGAAACAATAAACTTAAACTCAATTTACATTCCTATTTTTAATTATCGGGGTATAGTCTATCATTTTTCTTTGTGGTCTGACCTGCTTACATTGATATGGATGGTTGGGATGATGAACGTAATTAATTTTATAGATGGTATAGATGGATTGGCTTCGGGTATTTCGATAATAGCATCTTTAACCATATTTTTTGTTTCGATCACTATGGGTCAACCAGCTTTGGCTTTAATTGCCATTGTTTTAGTCGGCAGTTCGCTTGGATTTTTAAGTTTTAATTATCCTCCAGCAAAAATATTTATGGGTGATTCCGGTTCGATGTTTCTTGGATTTATGCTCGGGGTAATGCCTCTGCTTTCTGGAGGAAAACTAGCCACTGCCTTTTTGGTTTTGGGATTCCCGATAATTGATGGTCTAATTGTTGCTGGCGGAAGATTGCTTAGAGGCCAAAACCCCTTTAATACTCCAGACAAAACACATCTGCACCACCGTTTTATCTCAGCCGGATTTACTTCCCGCCAAGCACTTTGGTCAATGTGGCTGATAGCAACAGCATTTGCTTGGGTATCTCTTAGATCAACGACCTTAAATAAATTAATTGCCTCCTTTGTCTTGGTGGTTGTTTTAGTGGCAATAATTCAAATTTTAAACCATAGAGC
>CAZLCL010000045.1:0-4703 GCA_964558315.1 uncultured Candidatus Saccharibacteria bacterium | reverse complement strand
ATCATGAAAAAAGGAATAACTGTATTAACCGCCGTTGTAATTACCTTTATTGTCATCTTGGCAGTTGCCTCTGCTGGTTGGTTTTATGTTGACAAAAAATGGAACACCGAAAAGAGCGATTTACAAAACCAAATTTCTGAATATAAGTCTAAAACTGATGAATTAGAAGCGGAAATTGAAACACTTGAGACCAAAAAGCAATCTCAGGATGGAGAGGAAGAAAAAGTTGTCGAAAAAAAATCAAGTGATCTAAAAACTTATACTTCTTCGGAGTATGGGTATAGTTTTAACTACCCGTCAAACTTTTCGCTCGTTGATTGGCTCTGGGACGGGCAAAACAATAAAAAAGTGCCACAAAAAGGTAAGGTGGTTTGGATTAGCAAAACAGCTCTCTCTGATGATGCAATACCATTAAACGCTGGTCCGATATCTCAATATTTCTCTGTTACAGTCGAGGAGGATAACATTACCGGACTTAGCGCATTAAGAGGCGACGGAACTGGAGTATTAGTAACAGATTATACTATTGCTGGAGTTCAGGGATGGAAGGTTATGAGAACCACAGCTGAAGAATACTCCGGCAACTTTACTACATCATACTATGTTAATCACAACAATAATGTTTATTCTCTGCAGATAGTAAATTCTGATGCCTCAGGCACTCACGATGCTGAGATTGATATTATTGTTGAGAGTTTTAAATTTCTCTAACGCTCTCAATTAATATTTAAAATTTTCGAGCAAATTTTATAATATGATGATTTTGAATAATAACAAACTATTAAAAACAGTATCTTCGCATTACAATGTTAATTTGTCCGAAGTTGCTTTAATTGGGTGTCAGCATATTCTTGGAACTACTGTTGATATGCTGGATCAATTATTCAAAGATGGTTTGAAACCATGGAACACGTATTTAATCGGAAAATGTTATTCTACAAATAATTCAGTTTTTAACAAGATAAAAAAAATAGGTGTTAATATTGATGAAAATAGCAAAACTTTTCATAGCCATTTATCATATGACGACCAGTTCTTTGAGTATACCAATCGATTTATTAATAATTCTCTTCAAGAAATTGGAAAGCTAAGCTATAAAAAAATCATTGTTTTAGATGACGGAGGGTATCTAATAAGCTGTATTAATGCTCGTGATGACCTGAAGTTTGATACTATTACAGCAGTTGAGCAAACTACTTCTGGTTATGAAAAAGTTTCGCGGATAGGGTTAAAGTTTCCAGTTATCAATGTAGCCAGATCAAAAGCTAAGCTCGAAATTGAATCTCCTATCATTGCTGATATAATAATAAAAGAGATAAAAAAATTTTTTAAACGATACAATTTAAAAAAGCCGGACATTTTAATTGTTGGAGATGGGTATATTGGTAATAATTTATTAAATAAATTAGCTAAAGATTTTATGGTGGATTCCTATGATTTAATTTCTCATAATGAACCATTTCCAGGAGTTTTTGCGGATACAATAAAAAAATATGATGTGATTATAGGATCGACCGGCAGAAAGATAATATCTGGAGACACATTTAAATTTTTAAAGTCTCAAACTTATTTAATAAGCACGTCTTCTTCTGATAGGGAGTTTTCTGCTTTTGAAATTAGGCAAAAAATTCCTGAGTATAATGAATGTCATTTAGACACAAAAAGTGATGGTCTAATAATTGCAAATAGCGGTTTCCCGATAAATTTTACAGGTGGAGTGCACAGTGCACCCCCTAAAAAAATCATACTAACGAGATCATTATTGCTAGCTGGTGTTTTGGAAGCATCCCAAATTACATCTTCGAAAGGATTGATTGAGCTCAGCCAAAATATTCAAGACATTATCATAAAAAATTTTGCTACTGACATTAGAATATAAAATAATTATAAAAATATTTTTTTATCAATTAAAAGTCAACTGTGGCTATCGTGTATAAAATCAGACTGATTTAGCGTCTGTGCTTACGTCGTTTTAGGAAGCTTAGCTTGGCTAGTTGCTTTTCTAAATGAGCTTCTATATTGGCAAATTCTACTTCATCAACAGCATCAGCCAGCATTTTTTTGGCTCTATTTTTAGCCTCTTCAATTTTTACTTCATCTAGAGAATCAGCAGATTCAGCAGAATCGGCTAAAATTTTTAATAATCCTTTGGCCACATATGCGACTCCGCCCTCTGTGGCTAGGTAATGTTCTTTTCTGCTAGTTTTGATCTTAATCTCCCCCGGTGAAACTAGGGTAATTAAGGGCATATGATTTGCCAGTATGGTTATTTGCCCCTCTGGAGTAGGAACTGAGGCTTCGGTTATCTCGCCCTCGTAGCTGTCTCCCTCGGGAGTGATTAATTTTAGTGTAAATGTTGACATATGCTTATAATGACAAATTTTTAATTTCTAATTACTAATGAAATTTCAAAATCCTAAGAATTAATTTTTGATTTTTTGATTATTCATACAAATATTAAACAAAGTTCTCGCGCTTCTTGAATCATATTATCAATCTTATTCGATTGTTGGTGGTTTGTTTTCCTTAGTATTCTTAACCAATATTTTGCCTCTTTTGCCTCCTTCTTTGAAATTGATATCTTATGCTCAAAATCTTTTTTCGATTCTGCGCAGTCTGCTTCGCAGTAGTTTGCTCCGACAGATGTCGCTGACTTAACTAACTGAATAATAATTATGGAATTGACATCGTTTTTTGGTATCGTTTTCACTAAATCGATAATTCTCTCAGCAAAAATTGCTGTCCTCTCCTCCAAATCGAATTTATTGTTTTGGTTGGTCATTGCATTGGAAATTGGATATTAGGTCTTAGAAATCTGTTCTATTCCGCCTTTCATATAAAACTCTTGCTCTGGGACGCTATCGTATTTTCCTTCGATAATGGCCTTAAATCCGGCGATAGTATCTTTTAGTGAAACATACTCACCTTTTATCCCAGAAAAAACTTCTGCAACATGGAAAGGCTGTGATAAAAAGCGTTGCAATTTTCTAGCTCTAGAAACAGTTTGCTTATCTTCGTCAGATAATTCCTCCATGCCAAGAATGGCGATAATATCCTGTAAATCTTTGTAGCGCTGTAAAAGTCTCTGCACCTCTCTGGCAGTATTGTAGTGTTCTTCGCCGACAATATTCGGGTCTAAAATTGTAGAAGTGGAGGCTAAAGGATCAACTGCCGGATAAATGCCTAATTCGGCCAACGATCTTTCAAGCACAATAGTCGAGTCAAGATGAGCAAAGGTGGTAGCAGGTGCCGGATCTGTCAAATCGTCTGCTGGAACATATACTGCTTGCACCGATGTAATTGAGCCTTTTTTTGTTGAGGTAATTCGTTCTTGTAAAACTCCCATTTCGGTAGCCAAGGTGGGCTGGTATCCTACAGCTGAAGGCATACGTCCAAGCAGGGTAGAAACTTCACTGCCAGCTTGTGTGAATCTAAAAATATTGTCAACAAAAAGCAGAGTATCCTTGCCTTGATCACGAAAATATTCAGCTTGTGCTAAACCTGTAAGTGCCACTCTCATTCTTGCCCCGGGCGGCTCATTCATCTGCCCAAAAACTAAGGCAGTTTTTTCTAGAACGCCAGATTCTTTCATCTCATTATATAAATCATTTCCTTCTCTTGTTCTTTCTCCAACTCCGGCAAAAACCGAGTAACCACCATGTTCTGTGGCGATATTGCGGATAAGCTCGGTAATAAGCACGGTTTTACCAACTCCGGCTCCTCCGAATAAACCAACTTTTCCACCTAAAGTAATCGGGGCGATTAAATCAATAACCTTAATGCCTGTCTCAAAAATTTTTGTTTCGGTGTTTTGTTCGCTAAAACTTGGAGCCGAACGGTGAATTGGATATTTTTCTGCTGATTCAATTTCATCTTGACCATCTATAGCTTTGCCAATTACATTCATCATGCGGCCGAGAGAAGTTTCTCCAACGGGAACTTTAATTGGTTCCCCTGTATCAACAACGGTTATTCCCCGCTTTAGACCATCGCTCGAATCCATTGCCACACAGCGCACAGTATCCTGTGAGATATGTTGTTCTACCTCTAAAACTATTTTTTTCTGGTTATACTCAATTTCTAGAGCATTATAAATCTCCGGAAGTTTTTCTTTAAACTCTACATCAATAACCGCTCCGATAATTTGTGTAATTTTACCTTTGTTCATTGGTCTCCTTTAGGAATTTGGAATTTTATTAGAAATTTGATATTAAAATTGATTATTTGATAAATTATTTTTAGCTCATCGCATCGGCGGCGCTAGAAATCTCAGCAATTTCGCGGGTAATATTATCTTGACGGATTGTGTTATATGTTAAAGTCAGATCACTTATTAAATCTTTAGCGTTATCAGAAGCGTTTTTCATGGCAAACATGCGGGCCGAATGCTCTGATGCATTTGCCTCAAGAAGTGCGCCATATATTTGCATTTTTATGAATTGGGTCAATATCCTATTTAAAACCGCATCGGGGCTCGGTTCGAATTCGAACTCTACATTATTATAGTTTTCACTTGGTTTTTCCCATAAAGAGGGAATATCTATGTGGTCACGAGTGATGGGGAGGATTTGCTTAGCAACCGGAGTTTGCTTAAGAGTTGATTCAAAGTGCGAGTAAATAAGCACGACCTTGTCATATTTATTCTCTAGATAGCTATCAATCATCAGTTTTGATACCGGCAATATGTCCTCAAAGTCGATCTC
>CAZLCL010000044.1:1682-4913 GCA_964558315.1 uncultured Candidatus Saccharibacteria bacterium | reverse complement strand
TGCCTTGCGAGCATCTGTGCAGGCACTACAAGGCGCCTCATCCTCTACCCCGATTCCGGCCGGGCAACCGGGGCACGCCTGATGATCGCCTTGGCTGAAGTGGCTTATGACCTTGAGCACCGTCACAGCAACAAGGGTAATCATTGCCATGACAGCCCAAGTGACGAAACAAGTCAGGACTACTAGATACATGTGTTCGTCCCCCTATTGTTCTGGTATGGCCGAAGAATTATTTTGTCATTATTTTTTTAACATTTGATCTGTCGCGGGAGATCTTTGCTCATAGACAGAAAAAGACAAAACAATCTATCCGAACATACGAGTTAGTTCTTTTTTGGCGATTTTACGGTCGGAAAAGGGGATAAATTCGTATAGCCCGACAGCCATAACCTCTTCTGCACCTTTGCCGGTAATTATTACCACATCTCCCTTTTTTGCCTCGCGAATTGCTTTTTTAATCGCCTGTTCACGATCAATTACTTTCCAATAATTTCTGTTTAACCTCCATTGATGCTTACTACCTCCCCGATGTATGCCCTCTGCCACTTCCTCCATTATTGTTAATGGGTCTTCATCGTAAGGATCTTCGTCTGTAAATACTACTAAGTCTGCGTAACCGCCGGCGAGTGCCCCCATAATAGGGCGCTTGGTTTTGTCGCGACGCCCTGTGGCGCCAAGCACAGCGATCATCCGCCCGCCACTCTTTTTAAGGCCGTCTTTTATCGTTTCATAAACATTTTTTAAGGAGTCGGGGTTGTGGGCATAATCTACAATTACGGTAAAATCTTGTTTTTGAGAAACCCTGATAGACTCCATTCTTCCGGCAATACTTAAGATATTCTCTAGTCCCTGCTTGATAATATATGGGTTGATCTCTAAGGCAATGCCGACACAAAAGGTGGCTAACGCGTTTAAAATATTAAAAACTCCGGGAAGATTTAGATTAATTGTAATTTGGCCGTTATCGTAAGCGGCTGTAAAGGTAGAGGAATCGGGGGCGGTTAATATCTTTCTAGCTACAGCCCCATGCTCCGGAGGATTTTTAACTGAATATAAGAATTTCTCTTTTCCCGGCAAAGAATAGAATTTGTTCCAGTTGGCATCATCTCTATTGATTATAAAAATTGCTTGCGGATGATCTTTAAAAACTTTTAGTTTTGCGTTTAAGTAATTCTCTTTGGTTTTATGATATTCCATGTGCTCGTGAGAGAGGTTGGTGTAAACTAAAATATCATAATTAATACCGTGAATGCGGTTTTGATCTATAGCTTGGGAGGTAGTTTCAATTATGGCATATTCACAACCTTCAATTACGGCTTGTTTTAAAAATCTTTGTAGAACATTAGATGGAGGTGTGGTCACCCACTTATCTTTGGTAGTGTGAGGGATGATTTTATCGCCGAACTTGGTGTTAATGGTCGTCTCCATAGCATTTTTAATGCCGGCGGCATCCAAAACACTGGCGATCATATTACAAACTGTGGTTTTGCCTTTGGTGCCAGTAACACCAATTACTTTTATCTTTCGGCTGGGTTTACCGTATTTAAGAACTGCTAATTTGGCTTCAACTTTATGAAGCTTATTTTTTGTGTCCTGAGATAAAATTTTAGATAAGTATTTTTTCATTTGTAAAAATTGTGAACACTCCCACAGATTTATTCCACAGATCTGCACAGATACTTTGTTGGAATATCGGTTCGATCAGTGGATAGAATCAGCGGTGGTGTTCTCATTATTTCCTTCTAATCTTCTCTGCTATCTTGAACAGTTGATATTCCAGCGGTCGCAGTATTAAATCCCAACTGCCAGCTAGTTTAATTTCTTGACCACCGAACTTCTTCTTAAAATCTGTTACTCCCCGCCATGGGTGATTGGGTTTATCAGGTGGGGCTGTGCCGAAAAAGTCATATTCGGTGCAACCTTGTGATTTTGCCTCGCGAATTGCTGTCCACTGTAATAAATAGGGGGCCATGAGGTTTTTATGAGAGTCGCTGGAACCCCCGAACAGATAAATTGCCTTATCTCCGTAGAAAGAGATTATTACCGAAGCGATGGGAATTTGATCGGCCTTCTTATTTTCTCCACCATTCTTTATTCTTAATTCATTATTCTGTTCTAAAACCGCAGTAAACACCTTACAATAGCCTTTTACGCCCAGAATGTCAATTAACTTTTGGAAATAAGCGGCGTTGCGATGGCTAATATTGTGTCTCTGCGACATGCTGGAGTAAAGTTTAAAAAAATTAATAGTGTCTTTTTCTTCGACAACTTTAATCTGATTCTTTTGCGCGACTTTAATGTTGTAGCGCCCCTTTGGCTTCATCTGTTTAAGTATTTCGTCTTCCGATTTGCTTATGTCCAGAATAAGTGTATGCTCCGGTTGCATCTCCTCAAATGCTTTTTTAAAAAGTGAATGATGAATGATGAATGATGAATTATGGAGTGGGACATCGAGCTCTAGCCTATAAAATATTGACCTATTATCACGAGCTATACCTTTAATTTGTTCCAAAAATCCGTTATTCATTATTCGTTCTTCGTTATTCACCATCGGGCTATACAGCATAGAAAATCCAAGCGGGAGATTTTTTTGCAATACCAAAACATCATCAATTCGATATGATTTTTGATAACCTGTTTTAAGTTTAAATTTTTCCCACTCCGATGTTTGAAAGATGGAACACATTGATTATAACTTATCATCTTTAGGCAAAATTAAAAAGGAAAAACCGCCCAGTTTTTTTAACGGGGCGGTTCGAATCCTTCCACGTAGAACTCAACATTCTGCCCGCTAAAGGGTAGAATAACAACATCCCCATCTTCCACCTTGATTCGGATACAGAACCCCCCCTCCAAGAGGACGCATCCAAAGAACATGCCTTCTATTCCGCTGCCGACACAGCGAAACTCCCCGGGGGAGAGATGGAGAATTTCGTCAATCTCCGAAAAAACCCAAGGGCCAATCCACATAGCCCCTCTCTGGTTGTAAGCCATAGGAGACACCCCTGAAGTATTTCGATTTTTTAGATCATTGATATTTTAACATTATTGTGGAAATTAGTAGATAAATTTGATAGTATAAACCGATAGATTGATGTTTAGAGCTAGATAATTGATACATAATTAGAGAATTAACTATAAGAATTTTCATAAAAGATATGAAAAATAATCAAATAAAAATATTAGCCATAGAGACCAGTTGCGACCCCACGTCGCTCAGTTTCGTTTCGA
>CAZLCL010000044.1:0-1582 GCA_964558315.1 uncultured Candidatus Saccharibacteria bacterium | reverse complement strand
AAAATATTAGCCATAGAGACCAGTTGCGACCCCACGTCGCTCAGTTTCGTTTCGAATCTTCCAGTTTCGCAAACGAATCTTCGCCCCGCGGGGCGAGACGTGGTGTATATGGAATTTGAGCTATGAAGAATGATCTAATTAAAATACTAGCCATAGAGACCAGTTGCGACGAAACTAGCGCGGCGGTTATTGGTGTTGAAAACAGCAATCCGGTGATTTTGTCGAATGTTGTTAGTTCTCAAATTGATTTACACGCCAAAACAGGCGGGGTGGTGCCGGAAGTGGCGAGCAGAGCACATGTAGAAGCGATGATTCCAGTAATCGAAGAAGCTATAGAAAAATCAAAAATCAAAGATCAAAAATCAAAAAAATCGAAAGATTCGTTATTTAAAGGCATTACTCACATTGCAGTTACGGCTGGGCCGGGTTTGATTGGTTCACTGCTAGTAGGATTCAACACGGCTAAGGCGCTGGCTTATGCGCTGGATATTCCGATTGTTCCGATAAATCATATTGAAGGGCACATTTACTCGGCGCTAGCACAGAATAGAATAACCAAGATACAAGATACCCTCCTCCGCCAAAGCTACGGTGGGCAGGCAAAATACAAACAAATTTCAAACAAATTACAAATTCAAAATTCAAAATCAATCACCTGTAACCCATCACCTATAACCTTTCCAGTATTGGCATTAACAGTTTCTGGTGGCCATACATCGTTGACCTTAATGCTTAATCATGGAAAATATCAAAGTGTTGGAGCAACAATTGATGATGCGGCGGGTGAGGCATTTGATAAAGTGGCTAAATTATTAGATCTGGGATATCCAGGAGGACCGGCTGTTTCAAAAAATGCTGAGCTATATAGAAACAGAATAATCAACAGCCGACAACTAAAAACCAATAATACATCTAATGCCCAATTTCTAATATTTAAAGAGAAGAAAAAAAACCAATATGAGTCAGTGAAAAAAGTCTCTGCTTTGCCGACCTGCGGGAGTAGGGCAATTCCCAATATAAAATTTCCACGCCCTCTTCTTAATTCACCAAATTTCGATTTCTCTTTCTCTGGTTTAAAAACTGCGGTGTTGTATGCAATTCAAAAATTAACAGCTGACAACTATCAGTTAACAATTTATGATAAACAAAAGATCTGCTACGAATTTGAAGAGGCAGTTATTGATGTATTGTCAGAGAAAACATTGAGAGCCGTTAAAGAATTAAAACCCAAAGCGGTAATTTTGGCTGGAGGCGTGTCTGCTAATAAGAGACTTAGAGATTTTCTGGGTAATAAACTAAAAGAAGAGGCAAATAAATTACTAATGCCACCCCTTGATTTATGTGGAGATAATGCGGCGATGATAGGGCTGGCCGCTTATTATCACGTTATTCGAGGTAATATTTCTAGCTGGGATAAAATCAAAGTAGATTCTAATTTGAAATTATGATAATCTGAAATTACTAATATGAGCAAAAAATTCGAAAAAACTTGGGATCACAAAAAAAATGAGGGGAATATTTATCGGCAATGGGAAGAAGCGGGGTATTTTAAGCCGGAAGTCAATATGGAGGAGACTACACG
>CAZLCL010000043.1:0-5502 GCA_964558315.1 uncultured Candidatus Saccharibacteria bacterium | reverse complement strand
GAGGCCGCCAAGAACAATACGGAAAAAGAGGCAAGCAGAGTCGAGAACAGGTCAAAACTCAAAAGTATCTTCAAACTAATCCAGAATGCGGAGATAGACAGTGCCGTCGCCGATTATCAGGAGATGGTTTTTGGGGTACCAAAAGAAGAGACACAAAAACGTATCGAGTCTGTTAGACAATTTATTAAGGAATTAAAGATCAATGGGCAAGAGGTTAGCTTGAGTGAAGAGGAGATTTTCTCTATTCAAGAGATTGTGTGCGAACCGATACTTAATGGCCATATATCAGGCGAAACAGCAAAAAGCATGGTCAAAAGCGTTACTGTGGCGAAAGGCGAGACATTAAAACAGCAATCAATGGCGCAAAACGGTTACGAAGGCATGATGTTTTGTAACCCCCACACCGGAGAGATAATCATTGCCAAAGAGGCGCTTACCGGTGAATATAAAGCAGATGACGGGTCTAAGCTAGATATCCGCCACATGATACTCCACGAGATGTCGCATGTAGCCACAGAAGATGTTTTTTTCAATAATAATCCCCAAAATGACCAGCAAAAAGAAGCGGTTGTTGAGACAAAAAAGTTTTCCAACGAGATAATTCAGTTGGCGCAACAAAGTAAAGGTGAAAGAATCCCCCAATCACGGCACATTGAAACCGTTTTAGATATGCTATCAAATTTACAGCATGAATTTCAAAAAACCGGCAAACCTCCAGAAGAATATGAAAGTTTTAGGCAAGAAAGAGAGTCGCTAGCCGCCAAAGAGATATTAACCGACTATACCGCCATATATTTAAAATCTAATGGAGAAAGACAGAGTTTTATCGAAGAATACTTGAATTCTGTCGGCCAAAACAAACTAAACGAATATGCTTCTTCAAACACTGCGGAAGACGGGGCGGACGCTAAAACTAGAGTCGCTGAGATATTAAGAGCCAAAACACCTGAGGAAAAAGCAGAAGTTAGCCAAAAATTCCCAGAGTTTAAACAAGCCTTTGAAATGTATAATAAGTTCTTTAATTTGGCAGAAAAACATTTGGGCGATGATAAAATTAAGGCCGCGGCCCAAAGCAGATTACAATCTGGAAAAAAAGATGATGATTATGAAGGTTATTACGATCATGGTGTCTCTTCTAAAGGCACAGGAGTTGAACATAAAAATCAACAAGAGAACATGGGGGCGGCCGTGGCCGGAGCAATTGAGTCTTTTGCAGATGAAGTTAACTTTACAAAGCCGGTTGAATAGTTTTGTGTTATAATTGGATAAGCAAAAAAATAAATTTGGGAGGGGTCTTTGAGATTTAAGGTCCCACAAAATATTGATATGCCTGACAGAATACTGGGGCCACTAACCATGATCCAGTTCGTCGAGGCAGTTCTTGGAGGTGGATTAGCCTACGTTTGTTTTGGCTCTCTGCCCAAACCACTAAATCAGATATTAGCTGTGTTAATTTTGCTATTCACCGCGGCCGTTGTTTTTTTAAAGATCAATGAAAGGCCTTTTCTTTATTACTTTGTGGCATTTCTAAGATTTATCATCACTCCCAAAAAAAGAGTTTGGCATAAAGACTCCTCAGATGGTTTTGAAGTTGAGATTTATAAGCCGCAAAAAACAGAAAATCCGCAATTCGTTTCTAAGGGAAAAACTAAAGAGGATTTTGAAAAAATGGCCCAAAAGCTCGATTCACAAAATTTTGATAAAATTAAGTTAAAATAAAGTATAATGCCGCTATCAACTCAATCAAATATCCCCATCGCCGGGATCAGAGACGGAGTAACAATTCTAAAAACTGGCCAGTATAGAATGATATTGGAGATTGCCGCAATTAATTTTGATTTAAAAAGCGAACAAGAGAAAAACTCTCTAATTTTTCAGTATCAATCATTTTTAAATTCACTGCACTTCCCCATCGAGATAGTTGTTAAATCTAATAAGCTCGATTTATCCCCTTATTTAAAAAAGATTGAATCTTTAATACCAAAGCAAAACAACGAATTGTTAAAGATTCAAACCCAAGATTATGTTGATTTTGTGGGTCAGCTTATTAATTTGGCCAATATAATGAAGAAAAGATTTTATGTGGTCGTTGGATACCAACCACTTGTAGTGAGTAACAGCCTATTAGACAAAATATTTAAAAAAGGACCCGACTCAAATCATTTAAAGATCTCTGAAAACGATTTCGAAACATACTCCAAAGAGCTCCGTCAACGGGCACAAATAGTTGCCCAAGGGTTAGGCGGAATGGGGCTACACTGCAGACAGCTAAACACCAAAGAGATTATTGAAGTCTTTTACGAAATATACAATCCGGAGGTTGCTGGTAAAGAAAGATTAACTGATCCCGAAGAGATCTCTAGCTCGTTTGTTAGCCAAATTAAAACAGACGGTGCGGAAGAAGAACTCGCGGCTTCCAATTACGAATCAACTTCTGCCACCAGCGAAGAAGATTTAATAGACAACCAAAGTTTAGTTTTAGAACACCAAAAGATATCTTCGGCCGCAAGTTTAAACCAATCTAGCCAAGATTCCAAACAAATTACGCAAGATGAGCAAGCAGAAAAGCAAGATACTTTGCCGGGAGAAAAATCAAGCCAGCCTAAAGCCGAAAAAATAGAGCCGGCTGAAGGAATAAACTCAAATAGCAACTCCTCATCTCCTACCAATAACAGCTCGCCTACCGATACCATTAATAATCAAAATTACGGGTCATAAGCATGAACACAACCTCAAAAATAAATGAAGGGCAGAAAACACAAACAGCCCGGGACATGGCTCAGAACAACATTGCCAACAGAGAAAAGAATTCTTTTGATCCAAAGTTTTGGCAAAAAAGAGATAGCGAGCCACACACAGACCAAATTAGCGCCGGATTAGCAAATGTTAGGGATATCATCGCGCCTGCCGCTTTTGTTGTTAACCCAAATTATCTACAAGTCGGGGAGCTATACTGCAAAACACTATTTATCTTTACTTATCCGAGATATTTAGAGACCAATTGGCTTTCTCCGATAATAAATTATGACATTACTATGGATATTGGCATGTATATCCACCCCCTAGAAACTAAAGATGTAATGTATGACTTAAAAAAGCAGATTGGCAAGCTGGAATCTACGCGTCAAATTGATGCTGAGAAAGGGCAACCAAGAGACCCCGAGCTTGATACTGCTTTGGGAGATATTGATGCATTGCGCGACGTTTTACAAAGAGGCGAAATACGCTTATTTCATTTTGGATTATATTTTACTGTTTACGGCAAGAGTTTGGAGGAATTACACTCGATCTTTGAGCAACTCGAATCTACCCTTGGAGGGATGCTAATTTATTCCAAAGAATCTTTACTGCAAATGGAGGAAGGGTTCACAACTACCATGCCTCTTATGGAAGATAAAATTAATATCTTAAGAAACCTCGACACAGGATCTTTATCCTCGACCTTCCCCTTTACCTCTAGCGAACTTACGCAGGAAGACGGCATATTATACGGCATTAATCGCCACAATAACTCTTTGATAATTTTTGACCGGTTTAATCTGGAAAATGCTAATACTGTGGTATTTGCCAAATCCGGCGCTGGAAAATCTTACGCGATTAAGTTAGAGATCGTTCGCTATTTAATGATGAAAACCGATGTAATAATTGTTGATCCAGAAAATGAATATAAAACGCTTTGCGATGCGGTTGGTGGAGATTATCTTACTCTGTCGCTAAGCTCTAAACATCGTATAAATCCTTTCGATTTGCCTCAGGGCGATAAAAATAGTGAGTCGGGAGAAGATGTTTTAAGATCAAATATCGCCTCTTTACACGGCTTGATTAATTTAATGGTCGGGGGCATGACGCCAGAAGAGGATGCAATTTTAGATAAAGCCCTATTTGAAACATACGCTATCAAAGATATTACTTACGATATTGAGTCTCAAAAGAATGAGGCCCCAATAATGCAAGATTTATTCAACATTCTTTCGAATATGAGAGGAACAGATTCACTTAGAGCAAGACTTTCTAAATATGTCGAAGGCACTTTTGCCAATATGTTTAATCAGCCAACAAACTTTAGTTTAAAATCGGGTATGGTTGTTTTTTCGGTTCGCGATTTAGAAGAACAGCTTAGACCAATCGCCATGTATATTATTTTAAACTACATCTGGACAGAGATCAGAAGAGAAACAAAGAGAAGAATTATGGTAATAGATGAAGCTTGGTGGATGATGCAATACGAAGATTCGGCCAAGTTTTTGCATGGCCTCGTAAAAAGGGCTAGAAAATACTATTTAGGAGTTACTGTTATTAGCCAAGATGTAGAGGACTTTTTGGGTTCAAGATATGGCAAAGCGGTAGTTAGCAACTCCTCGATGCAGTTGCTAATGAAACAATCAACTTCTTCAATTGATATTGTGGCCGAAACATTTAAATTAACCGAGGGAGAAAAATATTTACTGCTGGAATCCGATGTTGGTGAAGGCTTATTTTTTGCCGGTCTTAATCATGTAGCTATTAAAATCGTGGCTTCTTATGCAGAGGATCAGATCATTACTACTGACCCTAGTCAACTGATCGAAGGGCAGATAATATGATAAATGGCCGCATAAAATTTACTAAAAATATAATAATAATCATTTCTTCGATCCTAATTATATTAACGGTGATTCTTTTCGCAATATTAAGCCGATCATACATTACGTTAAATATTTCTCCCTCAGATTCAATTGTTCGGATAAATAACGCCCCTGTTTCAATTAATAGTTCGGGACAAACTAAGTTAAAGGTGAAACCGGGCAACACATACATAACAGTTGAAGCGGAGGGATACATCGGTCAAAATCAAACAATGGAATTGAAGGCAGGGAAAAATTACGACATTTCAATTATTCTTAAAAAAAATCCTGTTGCGATAACCGATGAAATCGGCTTAACCCAAAATAGCAACATCTCGTTTATTTCTAATGCTGACGAAGAAAATTCAATATTTTATTTATCAGATAACGGCACTGCGTTATATAAAGCAAAATTTCAAGTAAA
This sequence comes from uncultured Candidatus Saccharibacteria bacterium, assembly GCA_964558315.1. Lineage (GTDB taxonomy): Bacteria > Patescibacteriota > UBA1384 > XYA2-FULL-43-10 > XYA2-FULL-43-10 > MWCM01. Next base: position 474 of record CAZLCL010000043.1, on the reverse strand, counting down.
CGACGAAGAGATAACCTTAGAATACAACCAAAAAATATCCAACCCTTCTTTAAGCGGTATTAAGGATATTATCTGGTCGCCCAATAAAAATGCGGCGCTTTTTAAAAAACAAGATGGAGTGTATTTTTTTGATTTAAAAAAATATAACTTGGTTAGTCAAGAAGAGGTAAAGTATGGGGAATATATTGGAGATATTGCATGGTCTCCGAACGATTCAAAAATCGCTTATTACTACGCTCCACCCAGTGGTGAGAAATCGTTAATATTCGCCAATAAAACAAACACCGAAATGACCAGAGTTGCCAACTTTCTCGAAATGGGCATAGAAAATCCCTATTTAAAGTGGTCGCCAGATTCGGAGTGGCTTATTGTTATCCCTCGCAATAAAGATATATCTACAAATAAAATTTATCTTTTTAATACATATTCTAGAAGTTTTACTATAGTCAACGACAGTGGAAATAATGTTGAGGC
>CAZLCL010000042.1:0-5700 GCA_964558315.1 uncultured Candidatus Saccharibacteria bacterium | reverse complement strand
ACCTGCCAATCTAAATCCCCAATATATTTTTCCATTAAATTAACTTGATCCTGTTCGGCGATGGCTCTCATATCAGCGTGGCGCTGACGATAGAGTATGTAGGCTTTAGCAGTAAGACGATATTTTGATGCCAACAAGACATCCTCAACAATATCTTGGATTTCCTCAACTGTAGGAATTTTCCTTCTAATTTTTTCAGGTGCCTGTTCAATAACTTTTTTAGCCAATTTATTAGCTACGTCCTCTGCAAATTCCCCCGTTGCTTGGCCGGCCTTCAAAATTGCAGAGGCAATTTTTTCCTTCTCAAAATTGACTAATTTGCCATCTCTCTTGCGAATTTTTGAATACATCTCCCTCCTCCCAATTGCGAATTACCCGCATAAATAAGTGATATTTTTTTATTTTTTATTTTTCAAGGTAATAAAATATTACCCCATATATGGTGGTTGCATCAAGCCCCGCAACACTATATATAGTGTGTAAATAAGACATTTTTATCAACAAGCTTTTTTTGTTTACTCAGACTTATTATTTTAAGATTTATCTAAAATCGAACAAACCCCGAGCATAATTTAGTATTTTGACCTTCGAAGTATCAATTTTAATTGCTTCAAAAATAATTATCGTTTATATTTAAAATATCAACCAATATGTCAGTAATAAAAAAAGCACGAAAAATTTATAAACTGGTATCTTTGATACTGTTGTTAATCTGTGTTATTATTACAGCATTTTTTATTGTCAAAGGTTTAAAAATTAAGAATTTAAACAAACCTGACCAGCAGTTCAATGATGAAAAATCAGATAATAACTCAGCGGACAATTCCCAAAATTTAATTGATCAAATGCAGTATAATTTAATAATTGATAATCTTAAAATATCCGCACCGGTAATTATGAATATAGATGGCAATAATTCCGATGAATATAATAATGCTCTAGAAAACGGTGTTGCCCATTTAAAAGGGAGTGCTTTGTTTGGGAAATCCGGTAATGTTTTTATTTTTGGCCACTCCAGCCATCAAATGGAATCATCCGGAAACTATAAAGAGATTTTTGCTAAGCTCGGAGAGATTAAAAATGGAGATATTATTGAAATACAAGGACAAGAAGCGCGCTATATTTATTCTGTAAAAAACAAAGTGGTTGTAGAGCCTAATGATGTTTCTGTCGCAAGCCAAAATTTGAACTTAAAACAGCTGACACTAATGACTTGCTGGCCAATTGGCACAACCGAAAAAAGGTTGGTTGTAATATCAGAGCTTTTAGAGAATAATTAATTTCTATTAATAATTATTGAAGCTGAAGCGCTGTTATTAGCCGCATCATATGCTTTTGCCATTAATTCATAACTGCCAACAGGAGTCGGTTCGTAGCGCCATAATCTATTAATGATTGAGTTGTTCTCGGATGTGACTAGTGTTCCATTTATATAGAATTCAATTTTTACCACTGCTAAATTATCCTGCGCTTCTGCGCTGATTAATAGGTCTTCGGCCAGCCAGCTGTAAGGATTGATAATTGGAGCAGTAATAGAGACTTGAGGGTTAATGTCGTCCTCTGGGTTTGAGTTCGATACTGTTACTGATATTGAGGCCACAGAAAAGTTTCCCGAACTATCGTAAGCTTTGGCCGAAAGGTTGTAAACTCCATTCTCTACGGATAATGTCTGCCAAGTGATTTGAAACGGAGATGAATGATCAGCGCCAAACAAGCTGTCATTGATATACAACTCCACTTTGCTAACCGCCACATTGTCGCTGGCGCTAAAAGCCACCGCAATATTGCCACTAATCTCAGCATCATTTTCCGGTGAAATAATAGCAACAGTTGGGACTATAGTGTCTGCTGGCGGACTTTCAGGTTCAGCCGGCGGAGTCGTCCCTGAAAGATTTACCAGCCATGTCTTAATTGCAACAGAAGGATAACCGTGAGCCTCCGCCACTCCACTATAAGCGTAACCTGAATAAAAATACGAGTAGTCTTCGGCAATAACCTCCGCATCACAATTTTCCCAGCCCTTCGAGTAATCTGGAGCAGTTGCCGGGTAACTAAGGGGTCTGGCAGAGTAATAACTTGCTGGAAATCTTTGGCCCGAAGGAATATCTAGTTTAATCCACCTGTGATACATAGTGTAATGATGGCCGTATTCATGAGAAAATATCAATTTCATATAATCTTCAAAGTAAGGGGAAGATTTATAATTTGCCACATTTAATGTAATGTAACCGTAAGCTTTAATAATGTCATCACCCGAATATAGATAACTACCCGTCCAATACCCTCCATAATTACAACTGGCACAGTCAATTACATCTAATTCATACAAGTAAGATACTTCTTCTCCTTTGAGCAATTTTGAATTTAAATGTTCCTTAATAACGTTGCCTAAATTCGGATACATGCCGGTGCTGTCAATGTAGGCAAAATTTGATATCGGCCCATAACTAGCATAATCTTGGATTTTACTATCCGACACACCGCCATTCGAACCTGTAGAAACGACAACAGCTTTACCGGCACTGGTATCAACAGATTTTACACTTAAATCTTCCGAATTTGTTTTGGGAGGATTTTTGCCTATCTCATTAAGGGCTTCTTGCTGTGTCTCGGAAATTGAATCCAAATCTTCAGAGATGTCATTTTCCATATTGGTGATATTTTCTTTAGCAATCTCTTTTACCGCATTTAAATTGGGTTTCTTTTTATAGATATAATAAGCACCGGCTCCCATAAAGCCGACTAAAATAAAAATCGCGGTAAGCACGGGAATGGCGTAAACAGATCTAGCCAAATAATCTTTAATTTTTTCTAGCATAGCTTTAATAATTACTATTAATAATTATATTATACACATAAATATTCCTTGAGGGGAATCAAATTATTGTATATAATTAATTAGAGAGAAAATAATTTGAAAAGGAGAGGACGATGAAAAAACTTGTATTGTTTTTGTCGGTAACTTTGTGTTTGGTGCCAGGAATAGCTTTTGCCGCAGTGCCAAATAGTGACAATGGCTCCGTAAACAACCAAAATAGCACTACGGGATCAACGACTACTGCCAATCAAGGCCAGTCTAGTGCAATTCGTAACTGTGAGAGAATCGAATCCAGATTTCAAAACAGATACGAAAATTTTGGTTTAACCAAAGATAAACACATGTCGGTTTACAACAACATGTCTAGTCGTTTAGATAATTTTATCGTTATTACCCAAGAAACAGATATTAACACCACCACTCTTAAACAACACATCGCGACTTTTAAAGAAATGGTAACCGAATTTAAAACAACTGCAAGCAACGCTTATAATAATATGCAGGAAACACAAAACGGCATTTGCAGTTCAGCCGAAAAAGATTTTCGAGAATCTCTTGTGCAGACTAGAAACAGAATCGCAGAGAGCCATCAACAAGCGGCTAAAATCAGAGCTTTTTATCGCGATACACTCAGGCCAGAACTGTTAAGTATTAAAAACCAATTACTTGATTTACAAACAACGAATAATCAAGAAACTGAGAGCGAAGCAACAGATTCTAACTTTAGTCAATAAATAAGGAACTCAAAATGACAAAACATGGCAATTACAAAGAAAGAGAAATTTCTAAATTTTTAGTGTTAGTTATGATTATCGTAATTTTTATTGCGATCGGAGTCTATGCCTGGTATTTTTTCAATGGCTCAGATGATAACTTTTTTTTCCATAAAAGCACAACCAGCGAAGAAAGTAATAATACTGAGACCAATCAAGAGCAGACTGAATCCATAGATACAGAATCTTCCGACTCGGAAACAGCTAGAGATGAAATAGATGCTTTAGATAAAGATATGAACTCCATCAACGATGATGACTTATCGGAATCAACATTTTCCGATAACGATCTCGAGTTATAAAATTACAAAAAACTCAACTTGTTTCTAAAATTACATAAGTATCGGCAATTTTGTCGTGCAAAGCTTGCTTTTTTGGGTTCCACAAAACCATTAAATAACCTATCCCCAATATTATGCCCGAAATAAATTTGCCAATTGTTTCTCTGATAATTATTGAAACCCAAGTCAGTTGACCATTTTTTTCAGTTACCTTAATTTTTAGTGCCATTTTGCCTAAAGTAGCACCGTAGTATTTTAGCATAATGACACTATAAATTGTTTGAACAATAACTTGAAGATTGTTATAAAACAGGCTAGAAAAATCTGAACTTGTCTTTAGATTAGATGATAAATTGGACAATAAATTTTCACTGTGAGATCTGGGAATAATATTTAGTATCGAGCTAATCACCACAGCATCAAGAATAAACGCTAATAATCTAATCCCAAAACCAGCAAATTTCTTTTCTTCAAATTCTTTTATTCTTTTTTCCATTATGGCACCCATAAATACATTAATTTATTATTTGCTTTGTTTTTTATCAAAATTTCCTCGATACTACCACCAAAAGCAATCTTCTGGAAAATTGTATTAAAGATATTATCAAAAGTTCCAGCTTGGTATTCAATTACCATGGCCGAAGATAGATCAAGTTGATCTTTAAGATAATTTAGGGCATCGCTAAAATTCCCCAGTTCATCAATTAAGTTGTTTTCCTTTGCCTGCTTGCCACTATAAACTCTACCGTCGCTAACATTAGCAACTTGATTTTGATCTAAATGTCTCCACTTAGCCACAGCAGATGTAAATTCGTTATAGCTCTCATCTATCATAGATTGTAGAACTGCCCTTTCCTCTTCGGTCATATCACGAGCAGAACTACCGATATCTTTCATCTTCCCAGATTTAATAATTATTGGCTTAACACCAATTTTCTCATACAAAGATTGATAATCAGCTAATTGCATAATTACCCCTATTGACCCTGTTTGAGAAGCAGAGTTTGCAAATATTCTGTCCGAGGGCAAAGAAATCATATATCCTGCGCTTGCGGCTGTTTCCCTCATTACAGAAACAATTTTTTTATTTGTTCTATTCTTAAATTTCTCTATTTCAGCTAATAAGGTTTGCCCAGCAACTACTGTGCCACCGGGAGAGTCTATCTCTAGAATAACGCCTTTAACTGCGTTATCATCTTCGATCAGCTGTAATTGTTTTAGAATATTATTAACCGATGTCCCGCTACTGCCGTAGAGAAGAGGGGTGCTGTCACTGCCACTATCTGTAATTATTCCAGAAACTTTAATAACCGCAATTTTTTCACTTCCCTCCCCTTCGATATATCTCTCAGAAAAAGTATCTTGACCAACAATTCCACCCCAAAATGAAGATTTAGAGGAGGGATCGGAGATGTTGTTTGATTTAAATGAGTTTACAATAACGCTAGTCAATAATAATCCGGCGATTATTAACCAAGCAATTTTATTTTTACTTTTCATTTTTTTCGATCCTTCCGACCATAAATATAAAATTTATAAATCTGATTAATTCAACGATCGCTCCGATGATCGTGCCAAATAAAATTATATATAGGATAATGTTGGTGATGATGACATTAGATTGCGCAATATCAAACGGAAAAATTACGATAATTGTATAGATGATAATAGACGAAAATAGATTCAAAAACAATTTCGATGCACTTTTAAACCAATCTTGATCGAAAAATAGATAAATAATATTAATCACAATTGTGGCAAAAAACGAGAGATATAACAGCCAAAGAATTATATTAAAAGAGTCATTCAAAAAACTAAACCAACTAGT
>CAZLCL010000041.1:0-6528 GCA_964558315.1 uncultured Candidatus Saccharibacteria bacterium | reverse complement strand
TCTTGCATTGATTCAAACCGTTTATCTACTTCAAGAAATCTCTTATCCATCTGATCTTGCATTGATTCAAACTGTTTATCTACTTCAAGAAATCTCTTATCCATCTGATCTTGTAAATTACAAAAACCCTTTGCCACGATATCTGCCAGATCATCTATTTTTTTATTAATTGTCTCTAATTCCTTTTTCATACAGTAATTATAGCATACTCAATAAGAAGAGTTGTGTATGATGATTATTTATAATTTCACTAGCTTACTAGGTGCTAAAATATCCCTCGAGACACTCGGTGTTGACACAACCTGTGGATAACTTGATATAGTTTTATTACAGACAATAGTAATTGAAGAGGTGGATATGGATCTTAATGAAATTTGGCGCAATTGCCTTGGAGAGCTAGAGGTTACAGTATCCAGACCGAACTTTGTAACATGGTTTAAAAACACATTTTTAGCAGATTACAAAAACGGTGTTTTTACAGTTGGAGTGCCAAATTTCTTTTATGAAGATTGGTTAAAACGCAAACATCTCCACGACATAACCAAGGCGCTATCAAAGCAAATTAATAATCCAAACGTAACAATAAAATTTAAGATCGGTTTGCCCACTTCAGAGCAATCAGTAAATTTTATTAAGGATAAGGTTATCCACAAGCCTGTGGATAAACAACAACCGGCAAGCGATTCTTTTTCATCTCAATCGTTACCTCAAAACTCCACTCTTAACCCTTACTATATTTTTGAAAACTTTGTAGTTGGGCCAAGCAATCAATTAGCTTTTGCCGCCGCTGAAGCGGTATCAAAAAAACCTGGTGGATCATATAATCCGCTATTTATTTATGGTGAATCAGGTATTGGTAAGACTCATTTAATGCAAGCTATCGGCAATTCAGTCATCAACCATAAATCAAACACCAGAGTTTTATATATTTCGGCTGAAACTTTTATCAATGAGTTTATTACTGCGGTTGAGGTTGGGTCTGGCAAAGCAAAAGATTTTAAAAATCGTTATAGAAACAGTGATGTTTTGTTAATAGATGATATTCAGTTTCTTTCTGGCAAAGAGCAAACACAAGAAGAGTTCTTTCACACCTTCAATCACCTCCATCAAAATCAAAAACAGGTTGTTCTAACAGCGGACCGTATTCCTAAAGCAATTAAAGGACTCGAAAAGCGCTTACAAACGCGGTTCGAAGGTGGAATGGTAGCCGATATCGCCACTCCCGACTTAGAAACTCGGTGTGCGATTTTAAAACATAAAGCTAAACTTAAAGGCTACAATTTAGAAGAGGAGATAATTATATTTATCGCTGAAAATATTACTTCATCTGTTAGGGAGCTAGAGGGGGCACTAACCAAAATCATTGCTACTAGTGAACTTCAAAAAACCACGATTACCTTAAATGTTGCTTCAAAGGTATTAAATAATATTATCGAAAATAATAAAAGGGCGATATCTCCTCAGTTAATAATCAGAGAGGTTTGCAAATTTTATCATGTGTCGGAAGATGATTTGTTGGGCAGAAGAAGAAATAAAGAAATTGTAAAACCGCGTCAGATTGCTATGCATCTTATTTATCACGAACTTGGTGTATCTTACCCTGATATCGGTAAAATTATGGGAGGCAAAGATCACACAACCATAATGCATGGAGATAAAAAAATATCTCTAGAGATGAAAAATAATATTAACACAAAAGATCAAATATCCCTGATTAAAGAAAAGATTTATTCAACCATATAAGTTTAATTTTCTTAATATATATAGGAAAGTAGTAGTAGTAATGCCTGTGGATTGTGTGGATATTATGGATTTTTATCAGCTATTAATACTAAATGAAGCATATATACTGTGGATAATGCCGTTATAAGACAGGGGATATTGCTGGATAAAGATGTTGATAAAAGCTAAATACTAAAAAGGTTGTGAATAACCAAACTATTAATCCCCTAGTTATTAACAAATATAAACCACTTTTCCACAAAAAAGTTCACAATATGATTAAAAGAGATATCTAAAATAATTATTAAAGGAGAATAAATGAAAGCAACAATATTGCAAGAAAATTTTGCTAAAGCAATAAATTATATTTCAAGAGTAGTAAGCAATAGAACCACTTTACCGATATTAAATAATGTTTTAATTGAAGCGGTAGATGGTAAATTAAAAATGTCCGCGACTGATTTGGAAATTGCTATAAGCACAAAAATTGTTGGAAAAGTTGATGAGGACGGCATTATTACTGTCCCTGCCAGATTAATGTCTGACTTTGTATTATATAATAAAGATAAAAGCATTGAGATAACTAAGAAAGATTTAGTTTTAAATCTCAAGTCTGAACATTTCTCGGCTAATATAAAAGGCATAGATGCGGAGGAGTTTCCAACAATTCCTACTGCTAATGGTAAAACATTTATTAAAATAAAGTCCGCTGATTTGTCTGAGTCTTTGAGAAAAGTAACTTTTGCGGCGGCTACCGATGATACTAGGCCTGTTTTGGCTGGAGTATTATTTAAATTTAGCGGCAAAGAGTTGACATTAGCCGCTACAGATTCATACAGACTAGCTGAAGCAAAAATTGAGTTAGATAAAAACATTGATGAAAAAGAGATTATTGTTCCTGCCAGAACATTAAATGAATTGAATAGAATATTATCATCTCATGAAATGGAGAACGAAGTTGAAATTGTTTTAGACGAAACACAGATTTTTTTCAGTGTTTCCGGCATAAATGTCGTCTCTCGTCTGATCGAGGGAGCTTTTCCCAACTACCAACAGATTATCCCCACTGCTACAAAAATTTCTATTAAAGCGGATATCTCTGAACTGCAAAACGCTTTAAAAATGTCAGCGCTATTTGCTAAAGATCTAGCTAATAATATTAAGGTAAAAATTGATCAAAAGAATATTACAATTAAATCAGCGGCTGGTGAAACGGGAGACACAACATCAGTAATACCAGCAGAAACCAGTGGCGGAAAACTAGAGATCGCTTTTAATGCAAAGTATTTAATTGACGCTACGAATGTATTAAACGGAAAAGTGGTAGAAATGAAATTCAACGACGATTCATCTCCATGCATAGTTAGTTGTGATAAAGATAAAAATTACCTCTATTTAGCCATGCCACTAAAAACCGATAATTAATAGGTAATTTGCAAACAAATCTGTCACACAGATCAACACAAATATTTGTGAAAATTTGTGCAGTGGTTAATGTTGTAATATCAAATGATAAAAAACTTAAAACTTGAAAATTTTCGAAGTCATGTAAAGTTCTCTTTAGAGCTGGCCAAAACTACTGTATTAATCGGCCAAAATGGCGCAGGTAAAACCAATATTTTAGAGGGAATAACTTTGATCTCTTTTGGGAAATCATTTCGTGAAGACGATAGAAAAAATCTTATTAGTAACAATTCAGATTGGGGTAGGGTAGTGGTTGATGATTATGAAATGTTCCTCCAAAAAAATCCAAAGCTTTTAATAAAAATAAAAAAGCGTGGAGCAACTAAAAAAATGTCGGAAATTATAGGAGATATCCCGACGATTGTATTTTCTCCAGAAACGATGGAGATAATAAGTGGCGAACCAACAAAAAGAAGGAGATTTCTGGACATCATGATATCGCAGGTTGACAGATATTATCTTAAAAAATTAAGCCAATATACTAAAGTCCGCAGACAGAGGAACAAACTACTGGAGATGATTGCTGATGGCATGGCAAAAGAGAACGAGCTAAATTATTGGGATGAACAAATTATCCGGCTGGGGGAGGATATCCAAAAATTTAGAAAAGATGCCCTTAACGAGATGGAGCAGGAAATTAACGGCTATTACAAAGCCATATCCGGAGAAAAAAATGCTTCGCTTTTAGTAACATATTTAAATAGTGGTGGTAGTAATTACAGGCAGTATTTTAAGCAAAATCGTGCACGCGATATAGCCTGTAGAAGAACTAATTTGGGGCCACATCGAGATGATCTAAAGTTTTCATTAAACAAATCAGATATGGCACATTATGCATCTAGGGGAGAGGTAAAGAGTGCAATATTATCAATGAAGTTGGCGGAGATAAATTACATTAAAAAAATGAGGCTTAAAAACCCGATAATATATTTACCGGAACAAAAACCGATGCTTTTATTAGATGATGTTTATAGCGAATTTGATCAAAGCAGAAGAGAACATCTTTCGGAGATAATCAATAATCACCAAACACTAATTACGACAACCGATTTAAATACTATATCATCCTCTTTGGCCAAAAAGGCAAAGACCATAATAATCAGCAAATAACAAATAAAATATTTCTCTCTTTATGATGCCAGTAATGGTTAGCCAATATTTATTCTGCTTTCTGCCAAAAAATATCGAACATTGCTAACAAGGACTCACAAAACAACGGGTCACTAATTTTATAGCCAACTCCTCCCTTATCTGAAGAGTAAATCAATGCTTGTTTATGAGTGAAAAAATAGGAAGTATCGCCCGATAAACCTTGATAATTTCGGCAATTAGCATTGCAAATATTAGGGGTAATAAATTGTTGAGTTTGATCTAAAAACAAAACTTTTGTATCAGTGCCTGATTGGCTGATTTCATCGAGAAATTTATGTAGTGTCGGCACCCTTTTTTTATTGGAAACAAGCGATGATCCGATTATACAATAAAGATGAGCATGCTTTAATAGCCGTTTAGCCTCACGTAATGTTGAATTAAATGAAGTTAAGACCGAGAAATTAGCGATTTTTTGGGCATGTCCTGTATTTTTTGCCTCTAATATACTAATATTCTGGTTTGGCTCAAAATATCTTCTTGCTCCGTTAATAATATCAACACCTATTAAATTGTTATCAACCAACTTGTCAATAAAATTATAAATTGTAGTCCTTCTAATGCCCGATTTTTTAGCAATCTGCAAAACTGAGGCATTGCCAAGAGCATCTACAGCTTTAATTACCGACAACTCTTTATCGCTTAAATTAGTAATAATTTTATCACTCATACTTATAGTATAAACAATAGACAGATTAATGGCAAATCGTCTATTAATATTTTGACAGACGGGTATTTATCTTGTGGATAAACCTGTGGATATGTGTGGATAAGTAAGTTAATCACGACTAATGAATTGCCTCTACCACCGTTACATTGACGAATATCAAAAGCCCTAGTTTGATAATGTAGTCGGACGATAACCCCAAGGAGAGAGATACTATGAAAACTACCATATGCGTAGTTGTTGCTCTCTTTGGCTGGAGAGCAGAGATGGTGGAGTATCGCTTAGAGTGGACGGGTAAGGTAGTAGATTGGAAATCAAAACGGGGGAATTGGTGCAAAAAACACCTATCTGCCCCCATGACTGAGGAGACACTGCAAGAGTGGCCTTTGTGGGAAAGCTGGGAGGCAATTCTGGTAGAAGGTTTTGATTCAGCCCCAGCCGATGTGAAACTGCTAGTGCCGGTGTTTTCGGAGCGGCTTATGCCAGCTTTGAATCCCCCGCTTATGCCAAGAAGCTACTGGGGCATAAATGCCTCGCCTGCGCTGTCTTTTGGGACCGCGGCGCGATTCTTTGGCCACGCCAGCGGGAACAAAAAGGAAGTGGTCTTAGGCATAGACAAAGAGAGGCGGAAGTGCTTCGCCTCTTTGTTGCTGATTAGCGCAGAGTCGTTGCACCCCAAAAGGGAAACTTTGTGGCAAGAGAGGTTTCCCAACGATCAAATCTGCCTGGTGTCCGAGTCGAGGACGATACAAGGCTCGATATCGGGTCTTGGAGCTGATTCGGGCTACAGCGTAGTCCCTGTTATGCCGGGGAGCCACCTGCCAGCGGGCAGATTGTCATCTCGAGTCATGGACAAAGAACATCTGCGTCGGCATAGTCAGGCAGTCTGTATTGGTGCGGCCACCTATGGCATAACGACTCTTGTTTTGCCCCTGCTGACGGGTCAAATGTCGCTTTTCCCGCAAATGGCCACGTGGCAGGTGGCGGAGTCTCTGCCGCTGTTCGACACGAGCTAAGGTCTCGGCAACGTATCGTCGAGACCGCAGTGATATTTATGGTATAGTTAAGATATGGACAAGCTAAGTGATTTCTTGCATGATTCTTTAATAGATAAAGGCCTTTCTAGAGCCACAGGAGGAGCGCTGGTGTGCTTTTGGGCTGATGAGTGGGGAAGAGGGCGCTTTAAACCAATCTCTTACTGGAGAGGCATTTTAAAGGTTTCTGTGGACTCTGCTTCTGCGGCTCAAGAATTACATATGGAGTCACATAAATTGGTAAAGCATCTAAATTTAATGGCGATAAAACACAACGGCTTAAAGGTGCGGGAGATTAGAATAGTTAACATTGAATAATGAATAAAGAATGATGAATAAAGCGAGATGCAAAACGCAAAATGAGGTATGGGGGGGGTGAAAACAAAATCAAGAATTTGAGGAAATTATAGTAATAATTTAAAGGAACATAAAAAAGTCACAGAAGAATAATGGATACGAAACCGATCTACGACCTCAAGATAGCAGTAACCT
>CAZLCL010000040.1:3947-6655 GCA_964558315.1 uncultured Candidatus Saccharibacteria bacterium | reverse complement strand
CTATTGGACTTTATCCTATCGAGCTTTAAAATATTCAACAGATAATTGATTGGAATGAATAGCATGAATAAAGTGGGAAAAATACTAAGCGGTTCAAATATTGGCCTAGATTCGTATTCAGTTGAAATTGAAGTTGACATAGGGGCGGGGTTGCCCTCTTTTACTATCGTCGGCTTGCCTGATAAAGCTATAGACGAAAGCAAGGAAAGAATAAGAAGTGCAATTAAAAACTGCAATTTAAATTTCCCACAACATCGTTTAACAGTTAATCTAGCGCCAGCCGACATTAAAAAGGAGGGTCCTAGTTTTGATTTGCCAATGGCTATTGGAATATTGCTGGCCGGCAAACAGTTAGAATTTGTGCCGGAATATAATCAGGCTCTTTTTATCGGCGAATTAGCATTAGATGGCAGATTGAGGCATATAAATGGGGTATTGCCTATGGCGATTTATGCCAAGAAAGCTGGCTATCGCAGGCTTTATTTGCCCGAAGTTAACGCGAGTGAAGCGGCTCTTGTTTCTGGACTCGAAATAATGCCGATAAAAAGCTTAAAGCAAATAGTTGCTCATTTGCGGAGCGAAGAGATTATTAAGCCGTTCAAAGCAGTAGCTTTTACCGAGGAAAGGCAAGAAAATCAAAACGATTTCACATTTATTAACGGTCTTGAGCAAGCGAAAAGAGCTATGGAAATTGCCGCCGCCGGAGCCCATAATATTTTATTATCGGGGCCTCCCGGAAGCGGTAAAACTCTGTTGGCTAGATCTATGCCTAGCATTTTACCTCCCCTCACGGAAGATGAGGTGCTAGAGATTACAAAAATATTTTCGGTGGCTGGACTTACAGGAAAAGAGAATTCTTTAATACGCAGTAGGCCTTTTAGGGCTCCACATCATACTACATCGAGCGTGGCAATAGTGGGCGGAGGACAGTGGCCAAGACCAGGTGAGATATCCCTTGCCCATCGAGGCGTATTATTTTTGGATGAATTGCCTGAATATTCCAGAAGTGTTTTGGAAGCACTACGGCAACCTTTAGAAGATGGCATTGTGATGGTATCAAGAGCTTCGGGCTCGGTAACTTTTCCTGCGCAATTTTTATTAATCGCCGCTCAAAATCCCTGTCCTTGTGGTTATCTTAGCGATCCGGATAAACCTTGCACTTGCGCACCGTCTCAAATTATTAGATATCAAAAAAAGATTTCTGGGCCGATTTTAGATCGAATAGATATACATATTGAGGTGCCACGACAAAAATATGAAAAAATGGCAGGCAATTGTAAATCCGAATCATCAAGACAGATCAGAAAGAGAGTCGAAATGGCTAGAAAGATGCAAGCTCAAAGATTAAAAGGTATAACAGGCATGATGACAAATTCGGAAATGGGCTCAAAGGAAATTAAGGATTTGGCCCGAATGGATGCAAAATCAGAAAAACTCTTAGCTATGGCGGTAGATAGCATGAAGTTGTCAGCTCGCTCTTTTCATAAAATTATAAAAATCGCTAGAACCATTGCCGATTTAGCCGAAAGCGATCAGATAATTGAAAATCATGTTGCTGAGGCTTTGCAATATCGGCCTAAAGAGAAAGCGTATTAGATTAAAGAAGATTAATTATCAAAAATAATGCACAAAATAGATTATTATGCTACTGAGTTTTGATATTGAAAATTTTGTATAGCCAGTCTCCTGCCTGGTAGAGATATGAAGTTTTTTGGTCTAGAAAATACAAGCCGATGGTAAATAAGATTATGATTATCATAATAAATAAAATTTTGCGAATATCTGTGCGAATATAAGGATGCTCTTTATCTTCGAATTGTTGGCTATTTTCCTCTTTTGGTGCTGAAGAAATTGTCTCAGACCCTGTTTCCTTTAGAGCCTGATCGTTAATAACAGACAAATTTTGAGTGGGAGCCGAATACTGTTTCTTTTTTTTAAATTTCTTATTCTTTTTGCCCATAATTTCTCGATTAATCGTTAAAAATAATGATTTTATATTCACCACTTTAGCGAATAGAAACGTAATAATCAAGAATATTTAATTAATTACCAAAATTATTCGTGTCTCAGGGCTTCGATAGGGTCTTTTTGCGCCGCACGCATTGCTGGCCAAATTCCGAAAATTATTCCAATAACTGTAGATATGCTAAGAGCTAAAACTATAGTAAAAGCGGTGATTTGCGGGTTAAGAGTCGAGTTGATTTGTATCAGGTAAGAAGCGAGAATCGAAATCAACAACCCAACCATTCCTCCTAGCAAAGTAATAATTATTGCTTCAATTAAAAACTGCCAAAGTATAGCCGATCGGCTTGCACCAACCGCTTTACGCAAACCGATCTCTCTAGTGCGCTCGGTAACGGTAATCAGCATAATATTCATAATACCGATACCGCCAACAATCAGAGAGATAGCGGCGATGGCAGTTACCATAGTTGTTGCTAAATCCAAAAATTGGTCCATTAGACTTAGTAAATCTTCTTGAGTCATAACTGTAAAATCTTCTTCACCCTTATGATTTTTAATCAAGGCTTGCTTAATCGCCGATTTGGTTGAATCAACATCAGAATTATCTTTGGCTTTTACTACAATTCGAAAAATCTTTTCCTGATCTTTGTTTACCTTTGTGGCCGCATCAAATGAGATAATAGCCAAATTTTCAAAATCATTGCTTACAATGCTGGCTTTAGGTTTTTCCAAGATTCCCGTTA
>CAZLCL010000040.1:0-3847 GCA_964558315.1 uncultured Candidatus Saccharibacteria bacterium | reverse complement strand
CTTTTACTGTCAAGGTTCCCAGTTGGTTCATCGGCAAGAATAATCTCTGGATCGTTAATCAGAGCTCTAGCAATAGCAATCCGCTGTTTTTCTCCGCCGGACATTTCGGTTGGTTTATGATTGGTGCGATGGCTTAAGCCAACTTTATCAAGCATTCCTAAAGCTCTTTTCTTGTGATTTTTATCCTTATTTTTTAGGTAAGAAGTAGGTAATAGCACATTAGACAGAGCATCTTTTTTAGGAAGCAAATTGAATGATTGGAAAATAAAACCGATCGTATTAGCACGAATTAAAGCAAGTTTTTGATCTGGCATATTTAGGGTTATCTCCTTATTTTTAAGCCGATATTCGCCACTACTAGGGCGATCTAATAGCCCAATAATATTCATGAGAGTTGATTTGCCGGAACCGCTCGGACCGACAATAGCTATCATCTCGCCACTTTTTATTTCGATATTAATATTATGCAAAACTGGCACATCTAAATTCTTCAGCTGATAGCTCTTGGAAATGTCCATTAATTTAATAATAATATTTTGCATGCAAATATTATAGCACATAATTTGATTACTTAATCAAATGTGTTTTTTACAGCCCTTCTGCTTCTTGTTTTGGAAACTTTAGATTATAGCATGGTCATATAAAATCTTTTTGACGCTGGTCCCTAGGGGGTGAGAGTTCGAAAATTTATTTTGGGTGAAGCCTGTTTTAGACAAAAAACCGGCTTAAATTCCAATTGATCCGCCAGCCGGCGGATATGGAGAATCTCGCGCGTTGCCATGCTTTTTCGAAAATTCACGATATAAGAGAGTTGCGTTGTAGATAATAACAGTATGAACTCAAATCAAAAAACATCTCTAGCAGGAGTAACTTTATCAACATTTTTTTTATTCTTTTTTGCGACGATAAATAGAAGCTAAAAATTGCGCAACAACAATTCCGATTAGCACTGCCACAGTTAAGTTACCTAATTCAGAGAAAATTTTCGGATATATCATTACGCAATGTACCCATAAATATAAAAAAAGTATACAAAACTCTAGTCTTATTATTGCTTTTTGGTTATAAATTTTAAAGAAAGAATATATTTTCGATCTAAATATCATTATTATTGTTGCGATGACGATTACTGATAAATATAAGTTTTTATAAGGATGTTTCGATTCGTTGAAAAGAAAATATAAGTAATATAAGCAATACAAAGATATAGTTGCGCCAATAATCCAACCCAAAATGTTGTTTATAGCTTTCATTATTCTAATATTAAACCATTTCGATGAGGAAAGGCAAATGTTATTTTTATGTTATTTGAACTGCCGGAAGGCAGATAGGAGCTTAAGCTAGTAAAAAATTAATTTTTAATAAACGTGCGAAATACTAAATTCTGCACCAAAGTTATGTGGATTAACACGGGTTTTGTTGATAAAATAATTAGAGTCGCTAAAGAGAATTTTGTGAAGCTGGGATAAGGTTATCTATCACTTTCATTAAACTAACATTGGATCGCAATACTTATGTAGTTATCGAGAGAGGAATAATTATATGTCAAAAGATGATGATTTAGATATCAAGAGACAGAAAATATTAAAACTCTTGTCTGATTTTGAATTATTTGCAAAGAGCCAATTGAAACGAGAAAACAAAATAGTAGCGGATTTTTATGATAAATTATCTCAAAATAAAATTAAACGGATTAAAGGCAAAATATCATATCTATGAAAGAAAATTCTAATAGAAATTTACCAGACACAGAGCTTGGTATCACAAATATTGAAGTGGATCGTGGCAACTACGATCTTGGGTTGGAACAAATGCCGTTAGGTGATATTGCTAAAAATGTCGTGAATAAGGTTGATGACTTGGCGAGTTCTGTAGCTGAACGCGCATCTAAACATAGAAGTTCGATAGTGGAGGCGGTCAAAGGTGGAAATGGTGATATGAATAGTGCCAATGAAGCAATAGGGGAATTACGTTTAATTAATGATACAATTAGAGAAGAAGCGCGGGGTGTCAAAACAAAAATTAATGAATTATTATCATCAGGTGGCGTTGATTTGCATGAAAACAGCAATGGCGATGGGACACAAGATAGATCATCCGAAGTAGCTGAACAACCAGATAAAACCGAGACAGAAGAAAATGCTGAATCCTTAGCTGAATCCATGCTTATAGGGCTAGAAAAAATAGTCGTTCATAATTTAAAAGAGATGACAGCTTCTTTAAAAGATGGAGATTTACAATATTTGATGCAATTATTAAATCGAAGCAATACGGAGCACATGTTGTCTCGGCTTGCTATCGAATTTTTAAAGTCTAATCAACCCACTGAAGCAGGACAGACAGAAGGACTAAATCCTATATTTTTACTTAGAAATATCCGGAAAGGAATAGAAGCTGATTTTTGGGATAAATTTGAAGCAGATATTCCGGAGCAAGAAAATGCTAGTTTTTTTAAACAATTAAATTCAATAATATCTACAAAGAGTCGTTCTTTAGTTCCTTGGTCACATGAAAGCAACGTTAATAGTTTATTAGGAGAAATTCTTAATGCAAAAAGAATAGCCTTATGGCGTAAAAAGGAGAATCCGGATTCTGTCCAAAATAGATCAGAACCAGGAGGTGTGCCGGAAGATAGTTCGCCGCAAGAGGACGTGGAGTCATTTGAACCCACTACTGAACCTTGGGCGGCTCTAGATGCTTCTTGGGAAGGATATCGATTTAGAGATATGGGTCAGGCAGAGAGTTATGCAGAATTTTTAGGTCAACCTAGGGAAGAGTGGCTATTAAGAAATTTAAACAAAGTTAGTAAAGAAAAACTTACGCTAGAAAATTTAGGAAAAACTAAGGTCAGTGTTGTCGAGGACGGATATATCAATCAGATTGCTGGCATGAGAATCAGAAGGACTGTGTTATTGTGTTCTACTGGCAAGGAAGCGAGCGATTTGAAGTCGAGAATCTTAGGTGGAGATGCCAGACATCCAATTGAAGGGTCGCACATTTTATTTAAAGAAGAACCTTATAGCAATAATCCTACTATGGCGAAAGAAGGAATTATATTATCATCTGATGAATCATACATATTGAGACATGAAATGCTTCATTCTGTGGACCCCAATATAAATCACAGAAGCAAAGAAAATGCTATATTGACAGAGATGTTTGGCTACTGGGCTCAAGCAAAGTTAGCTATCGAGGAAGGGTTAATATCACAGGATCAGATATGGGGCGAGTCATACGCTTCGCTATATGGACGTCAAGAATATTATGATCAATTTAAACCTGATTTAAGCTATGAAGAATATTTGGGCTTAGCATCCCAAGTGGCAAAAAAAGCGCGAGAAATTTATGAATCAGCGGGGGAAATAAGTATGATGAGAGCCATTGGCGAGAGTAGAACAATTCAAGAATTCTTAGAGAGATAACTTAAAAGCCCGTCGGCTGGACTCTATTAAATAAAAGATACGAAAAACCAATTCAAATTCTTAATCTCTGATGGCTGGCGGATTTGAACTTAAGCCAGTTTTTATACTTCTATACTGCATTTATGCCATGACCCTAACCCATACTTCGCTAAAGCTACGGAGGGCAGGCGGGTCGGATGACAACTATTTTTCTTTGGAGCGGGTAACGGGATACTGGGAATCGAACTCGCTTTGCTCTCTAAAAACCGACGGTTTTTAGTATTTTCCTGCAACTGGAAAACACAGGTTCCCCGACCCCCTCCTGGGTTCGATACCCTGGGCTGCTACTCCATAAAAAAACGACCATCTTTTTTAGATGATCATTTTTTTATGGAGCGGGTAACCCTCCTTCGCCCCGCCGAATCGGCGGGCTACGGAAGGGGACG
>CAZLCL010000039.1:4111-7036 GCA_964558315.1 uncultured Candidatus Saccharibacteria bacterium | reverse complement strand
GGACTTTGAATATGATCGATCGATATCAAATACCAAATGACAAATTCCTAATTTCTAATGAAATGTCAAAGTATAAATCAAAAAACTTGGAAGGGCTTAAGTTTGATCAGGATTTGCAGGATATGTGGGAAGGCATTGCCAGACAAAATGAGCTTATTGACAAAAAGAAGCCATGGCAACTAGCCAAAGAGAATAAAATAGATGAATTAGAAGAGGTTTTATCAATTGTTTTTCGTTTTCTTACTTCTTTAATCCCCAGATTATTTCCATACATGCCCAAAACCGCTGTAGAAATGAAAAAACAGCTAGAAACATTAACGCCTGAACCGTTGTTCCAACGAATAAATAATGAATAAATTATTGTCATGCTGAAACAAGTTCAGCATGACAGAATAGCAGGCGCTTGATGTCAAAAACATATTATGTTTATATCGCCACAAATAAAAGCAACGACGTTTTTTATATTGGTGTCACAAATAATTTGCAAAGAAGAGCATTCGAACATAAAAATCAGTTAGTTTAAGGATTTACCTCAAAATACAATATTAATAAAATCGTTTATTTTGAGGAAACACCAAGTATCGAATCAGCTATTGCGAGAGAAAAACAGCTTAAAAATTGGCACCGAGAGTGGAAGCTTAATATTATCGAAAAAAATAATCCTGATTATAAAGATTTAATGGAAGGGTTGCTGTAAAGAATAGATCCTGAAACAAGTTCAGGATGACTGTCTGAGCAGCATGACAAAAGCACATGTTAAACGCAATTATTGCTTCAATCGGATATGCTGGGGGGATAATTACCGATAAAATATTACTGGGCAAGAGAAAAATGCCTCTATTCCGTTTTGTCCCTCTACTATTTTTGTTTATTGCAATATTTTCTGCCATCCTTCTACCAAAATGGGGGCAAGTAGATATTGATAAGTTATTCTCTATAAAATATTTATTGATGGTTATCATAATGGTGGCCACCGCTATAACCTGGAATATTTTATATTATCGTGGGATTCAAAAAGAGGATATCCATGAATTTGAGCTAATAATGCTGTTGTCTCCGTTGGTCACAATTATTATGGCAGAGATATTTTTACCATCAGAGAGAAATTGGCAAACATTTATTGCGGGGCTCATTGCTTCTTTGGCATTGTTGTCAACTAGATTCCGTTACCACCACATCAAAATTTCAAGAGTCGCTTGGATGACGATGTTGGCTATGCTCTTAATGTCGTTTGAGACTGTGCCGATTAAGATCTTGCTTGAAGTTATGTCTCCTGTATCACTCTATTTTATGCGCACTACGATCCTCGCCATAATCTTTATCGTGGCTTATCGGCCGAAAATGCTAGCCATGTCAAAAAGTTCATTTGCCCTAATTATCATTACAGCTTTACTGGGTATAGTCCAAATGGTTTTAAAATTTTACGGTTATAATGAGTTTGGAGTGGCCGAAACGACTATGATATTGGTATTGGGTCCCTTCTTAGTTTACTTTTTATCTTTTTTCTGGTTTAAGGAGAAATTATTCAAAAGAGATATTTTTGCTTTCGCCGTTTTAGTATTATGTATTTTATATGTAACTTTTAAATAACAATACGGAGAACACCACCACGGATATGTTCCGCAGATACAAGCGATAATGATTCTATCAATCTTTGCGAATCAATAAATAAAATCTGTGGTAGTGCTCACAATTTATTATGTATATAGATACCCATGCGCATTTGGATTTTCCGGAGTTTAAGAATGAAATTGGTTCGGTGATTTTTCGTGCCAAAGAAGCGGGAGTTCAACATATTATAAATGTGGGGGTGGATTTAGGCACCTCAAAACGATCTGTCGAAATCGCTCGTCACTATCCGGAGATTTATGCATCAATCGGGTTACACCCTCACTCCTCTTTAGAGCTTGATATGGAGTCGCGACCGTATCTGACATCGCTTGCCGAACATAAAAAGGTTGTAGCAATCGGCGAAATTGGCCTTGATTATTATTATTTAAAAAGGTCCTCGCGTTTTGCTAATTATCCCAAAAGAGAAGATCAGATTTTTTGTTTTGAGCAGATGTTAGATTTAGCAATTGAATTGGGATTACCGGTAATTGTCCATTCGCGAGAGGCAGATGCTGATATTTGCGCGATTTTAAAAAGTTATGCGGGATCACTAAGAGGGGTAATACATTGTTTTAGTGGTAATTATGAGTTTGCAAAAAAGTTTTTAGATATGAATTTTTTAATTTCCTTTACGGGCAATGTTACATATAAAAAAAATTCTGAGATATTGGAAACTATTAAAAAAATACCTTTAGGTTCTATCATGCTAGAAACAGACTGTCCCTATCTTTCGCCAGAACCCTACAGAGGTAAGCGAAATGAGCCGGCATATGTGGTAGAAGTAGCTAAAAAAATTGCCGAAATTAAGAAAATTCCACTGGTTACGGTCGAAAATAGCACTTCTAAAAAAGCTTTGCATTTTTTTGGGATCGAATAAACTTTTAAAACTAAACACCAAACAATAAATTGCCAAAATTACGATGTTGACTGTTTTTTAAGAAAATGTTATATTTGATGATACATAACATAAGTATTTTAATATATGAAAAGAATTACTATTAATAAATTGCAGACAGAGATTTCAAAGGTTGTTCAAGATGTAGCCGATGGAGAGATATATCAAGTTATGAGATATTCAACCCCACTGGCTTATTTGGTGTCAAAAAGCGACTACGAAAAGTTAAAAAGCGGTGAAAATTGTAAAAGATGTATGGAGGATTTAAGAAAGATCGCAAATAAAATTGGAGAACACCACCACTGATCTTATCCGCCGATCAAAACAAGATAAGTTGAAAAACAATAAAAAGTTATTTTTCGATAATATCTGTGAAATAAATCTGTGGTAGTGTTCACAATATTAAATATGAAACAAAT
>CAZLCL010000039.1:0-4011 GCA_964558315.1 uncultured Candidatus Saccharibacteria bacterium | reverse complement strand
AGTATTATGTATGTTAATAACGAGATAGGCACGGTGCAACCGATTAAGCAAATCGCACAAATGATAGCGAAGAATAATGAATTAAGAATAATGAATAATGGTAAAAAATCTAATGCTAATAAGCCACATAACCATAATTCTTCATTCGTTATTCATCATTCAGGAAATAAATTTGCTAAGCAAATTTATTTCCATACCGATGCGGTGCAAGCCATGGAGTATTTTCAAACCGGCGTCAAATATTTGGGTGTAGATTTGCTTACTATTTCTGCTCATAAATTCTACGGACCAAAAGGAGTGGGCGTGTTGTTTATCAAAAAGGGCACACCAATTAAGAGCCAGATACTTGGAGGAACCCAAGAAAACAAATTTAGGGCTGGGACTGAAAATATTGCTGGTATCACTGGTTTAAGTGCCGCATTAGTTAATATGCATAAAATAAAAGCAAATAGCAAAATTGAGGAGCCGGGGAAATTATTGCCTGAACTGATAGTTTATGATGAGTCTAAGCGTCTGAACAAATTGAGAAATAAATTAATAAAAGGATTGTTAAAGATTCCTGATACAAGAGTCAACGGTTGTTTAAAACGTAGATCTCCCAATAATATAAATGTAAGTTTTAAAAATGCTGAAGGAGAGTCAATTTTAATGAAGCTAAACAAAGAGGGCATAGCCGCTTCTAGCGGTAGCGCTTGCACTTCTGGTTCGTTGGAACCAAGCCATGTTCTTACGGCAATCGGTGTATCACCGGAGTGGTCACATGGTTCGATCCGCTTTAGTTTAGGTAAACACAACACCGAAGAAGAGATTGATTACGTTATTAAAACACTTCCAGGAATAGTTAAAAAATTAAGACAGATGAGCCCATTGCAATAGTTAAAGGGATAAAGATGTATACAAAAGAGGTAATAGATCATTTTGAAAATCCTCGTAATGTCGGGGAAATTAAAAATGCTGACGGCGTAGGAGAAGTTGGCAATCTTAAATGTGGAGATGTGATGAAGGTTTTTATTCGTGTTGGGACACGAATAAAAACTTCAAATCCTAAATCCAAAATGCTAAATCCTAAAAAAACGGAAGAATATATTAGAGATATTAAGTTCAAAACCTTGGGTTGTGCGGCGGCAATAGCCGCTAGTAGCATGATGACAGAGTTAGCAAAGGGAAAGAGCTTAGAAGATGCCGAAAAAATCAGCCGTGATGATATTAATGATAGCTTAGGCAAACTGCCGGCCCAAAAATATCACTGCTCGATTTTATCTGCGGACGCAATAAAAAAGGCAATTGAGGATTATAAGAGGAAGAAACTACAACTCAAATCATTACACAAATAACCACAAATTATATTTTTTTTATTTGTGAGGATTATAAGCAGAAGAAACTACACGGCCAAACACGGAGATAATATCACGGAATAAGCTGTGTTCCAACCCGTGTTTAACCGTGAAGTTACAACAATGAAGATTTTTGATGGTAAAAAAATTAGAGATGAAATATTGCAAGAGCTTAAAGACCAAGTTGAATTATTGGCGATTACTCCAGTTTTGGCTGTTATTTGGATTGGAGACGATTTTGCCAGTGCCCGATATATCGAAGCTAAACAGCGTGCCGCAGAAAAAATCGGTATTCATTTTGATTTGATTAAATACTCCAATAACGCTACTTTAGAGATTATTAC
This sequence comes from uncultured Candidatus Saccharibacteria bacterium, assembly GCA_964558315.1. Lineage (GTDB taxonomy): Bacteria > Patescibacteriota > UBA1384 > XYA2-FULL-43-10 > XYA2-FULL-43-10 > MWCM01. Next base: position 2,333 of record CAZLCL010000039.1, on the reverse strand, counting down.
CAATAGGGTGAATGAATTAAATAACAACGATTCTATACATGGCATAATGGTGCAAATACCAGTTCCAAAAAGATTTGACCAAGAAGATATAATTTCTCAGATTTTGCCGCATAAAGATATTGATGGATTAAGATATTGTATGCAAAAGCCTTGTGGTTTTTTACCTCCTGTGACTCTTTCGATAAAAGAGGCGATAAAAAGATCAAATGTTTTTTTAAAAGGGGCGAAAGTTACAATTATCGGAAAAGGTTTTTTAGTTGGAGGTCCAATCGCTAGAATGCTCGAAAAAGATGTAGCAGAATTAAGAATTGCTGATAAAAATACACCATATTTAGCAACAATTACTAAGGATTCGGATATTGTTATCTCGGCAACAGGCTCAGCTAATATTATTAAACCAAATATGATTAAAGATGGCGTTGTATTAATTGATGCCGGGACAACGGAGGTAGGTGGTAAACTAGCAGGGGATATTGATAAAGCTTGTTATAAAAAATCTTCTTATTATACTCCCGTGCCGGGTGGTATTGGGCCTGTAACAGTAGCGATGCTAATGAGAAATGTGGTAGAAGCTGCCGAGAAGCAGAAATTCTAAATCCAAAACCCTAAACTCTAAACAATTTCAAAATATTAAATTCAAATATCTAAAAAGTTTTTTAATTTATTATTTCTGTCATTTAGATTTATTTAGGATTTAGGATTTTGAGATTAGGATTTATACAAACAATTAAACAATGAAACAATCGAACAATCGAACAATTAAAGTTGCTGTAGCCTTAAGCGGGGGCGTAGATAGTGCTGCAGTAGCAAAAATATTAAAAGATGAGGGCTACGATGTAATCGGGCTCTTTTTAAAGATGTGGAAGCATGATGGCGTAGATGATGGTCTGCTTGAATCTAGAAAGGTGGCAGAGTTTCTAAAGATCCCGTTCTATGAGATTGATGCAGAAGCAGAGTTCAAAAGGGTAGTGGTAGAGTATTTTGTTTCCGAATACAAAAATTTGCGCACTCCGAATCCATGCACGATTTGCAATTCGCAGATTAAGTTTAAAATATTGATTGATAAAGCAGTGGAGCTAGGTTGCAGTAAACTGGCGACAGGACATTATGCCCGCGTTGAAAACGCGGGAAATCCTAAATCCCAAAATCTAATTTCTAATGAAATTTCAAATAATCTACTCGCTAATCGCTACTCGCTACTTGCTGGAGTTGATAAATCCAAAGACCAATCTTATATGCTTTATCGGCTCAATCAAGAGCAACTTTCGAAAGTTGTATTTCCTCTTGGCGAATTGACGAAAAAAGAAGTGAGAGGGCTGGCAAAAAAATGGGATTTACCGGTTGCAGAGCAGAAAGAGAGCCAAGAAATATGTTTTTTGCAGAACACTGATTATCGGGATTTTTTGCGTAGATATTTACCTGCAGAATATTTTGAATCGGGGGATATAGTTGATATGGGTGGTAATGTTGTGGGCCGACATGAGGGACTTATGAATTATACGGTTGGGCAGAGAAAAAACATTAATCAAACCCAAAACTTAAAACCCAAAACCCAAAATGTCGTTGCGGGAAGTCTGCCTATTCGGCGAACGACGAAGCAATCTAAAAAGCCGTTGTATGTGGTTGGATTTGATCGGTCAAAGAACCGGTTAATAGTCGGAGAAGATAGTAAGATTTATAAGAAAGAGATGATTGTGTCTAATTTGAATTGGATAGTTTCAGAACCTACTCGCTACTCGCTACTCGCTACTGACTTGAGTGTAAAAATCCGTTCCCAAGCGAAGTTAGTTGGATGCAGGATAGCGAATAATGAATCACAAATAACAAATCATGAAATAAAAGTGGTGTTCAATGAGCCACAGAGAGCTATCACCCCCGGCCAGAGCGCAGTGTTTTATCTGGGTGATGAGGTAATAGGCGGCGGTGTTATCTGCATCAATTAATTAGGTCTAATAACAAAAAACATCATAAAAATCGAATCTAAAAAGCTGATTTTTAGAGCCCTAACTTTCTTTACTGCTTTTGAGGGTAGATTGCTTTTTGTGCTAAAGTGTGGACTCAAACCCCTTGAGCCCAAATTTTTTTGACCGCCTTTGGAGGTAATTTGTTTTTTTGTGCGAAAGAGTGTTCTCTAGGGGTTTTGGGATTCGAGTTATTAGAAGATGAAGCCAAAAAAAACTATTAGTGGTTTAGTAACCCTAACAAAATATTTTAAATCAAAAAAGGTTATGCTAACAAAAATGTGCGGGCAAAGGGACCATGTGCCCCCCTGCCCGCGGGTCACCGTTCAGAATCGAGTGCGTTTTTTGAAGATTTGATACCCAAAATAGAAG
>CAZLCL010000038.1:1948-7259 GCA_964558315.1 uncultured Candidatus Saccharibacteria bacterium | reverse complement strand
TGGTTTTGACGTTCTATCATACCAGATTTGTTACCGATGTATCTCAACCTCCGCAGGAGTGTGTTGATGATCGTAGGAGTGATTGCCATTTTAATGGGAATCGCCGGTTTAGTTCCGGGTTGGACTATGGCTGAAGAGCCGTCTTGGCATGCTATTGTCAAGATTGTAGTTGGTATTGTGGGAGTGGCTGTGGCCATTTCTGATAAAGGTGGAGAGTAGTCAGTTTCTAAAAAATTCCGCCGCGTAAATACGGCGGAATTTTTTGTTGACTTAAGGATCACGTCAAAGTATTCTATCCCTAAGAAGCTATAATTATATAAATATTTTTATGAATGAAATTGAAGAGGTCAAAGACAGAATAAATATCGAGGAAGTGGTTTCGAGTTATCTTACCTTAAAACGGGCGGGCGCCAATTTAAAGGGTCTTTGTCCGTTTCATAATGAAAAAACTCCTTCCTTTATGGTTAACCCCGAAAGGCAAATATTTAAATGTTTTGGTTGTGGCGAGGGTGGGGACATCTTTACATTTATTGAAAAAATTGAGGGGGTAGATTTTTATAATGCTTTAAAAATATTAGCTGACAGAGCTGGTGTTAAATTAACTTCTAGATCAATTAACCGGGGCAAGGAGCAACACCAAGCCGATCTAAAAACTACTCTATTTGAAATCAATGAATGGGCAAACAAGGTATATCACAAGTTATTAACTGATCATAAAAAAGCAGATAAGGCTAGGAGCTATCTTGAAGAAAGAGGTTTGAATACTGAAATTATTAATAAATTCCAAATAGGCTATGCTCCAGATTCTTGGGATTTTATCATCCGATTTTTGGAATCAAAAGGATATAAGAAAATTGATATTTTTAAAGCCGGTTTATTGGTAAAAAATGCAAAAGGTGATTATTACGACCGTTTTAGAGGTAGAATTATCTTTCCCATTAATAATGTTATGGGCAATTGCATTGGTTTTACTTCCAGAGTTTTAGTCGATGATGGCAAGCAAGCAAAATATATTAATTCTGCAGAATCGGATATTTATCATAAAGGCAAGGTTCTTTATGGTCTTGATAAAGCCAAAATTTTAATTAGGGACAACGAACTAGCAGTAGTTGTTGAAGGTAATATGGATGTTATTGCTTGTCACCAAGCTGGTTTTGGTAATGTGGTAGCGGCATCAGGAACAGCAATTACCGAAGAACAAATTCGGATATTATCGCGTTATACTCCCAATATTGCCTACGCTTTTGATTCTGATACGGCTGGTCTTACAGCGATGAAGAGAGCAGTTTTAATTACTTTGAAAAATGATATTACTCCAAAAATTGTTGAGATACCTTATGGTTTTAAAGATCCGGATGAAGCAATCAGAAAGGATAAGAAAATTTGGCAATTAGCTGTAAAAAATGCTCGCCCCGCCTTAGAAATATGGATAGATATTTTGTGTCGTGAGAGAAATATTAATGATATTTCGGATCGTAAACATATTATTAAAGAAATTCTACCGGTAATAAAAAATGTCAGCACTGACTTAGAGAAAGAGCACTATATAAAATATTTATCAAAAAAGATTTTGATTTCCATGGAGTCATTATTAAATGATATGAACAAAAACAAAAATCAATTTCCGCAGACTGAGAAAGCTAGTGCGAATATCAAACCGTTGAATATATTTCAAAGAATAATGGCCATAATTTGGTCGGAAAAATCTCTGATTAAAAGCGAAATGCTTAATTTAGCAATAATCGAAAAACCTCAAGATAAAGAATCTGCTGAAATTTGGCAACATATGATTACTGATAAAAAGAGTTTGGAAATACTGGACGAGAATCAAAAAAAGCTACTTGACCAGTGGAGTTATCAGTTTTCCATTGATTATCAAGAATTAAATAATGAGATTCTTAATAAAGAGCTTAAATATTTGTTGTTAAGACTCAGGCAATCAAAAAACGAAGATGCTAAACAGCACTATTCGAACCAGATAAAACTAGCCGAAGAAAGTGGCGATAAGGAAAAGATGAAAAAGCTTCTAGAAGACTTTTCTAAGTTGATAAGTGAATAGAAATATGGTAAGATTACCTTATGCATCTTTATATGTGCCTGTTTGTCGTTTTGTTTAATATTATATAAATTGATCTAGGAAATTTTAATGGCTAAAAAAGTAATTCGTTACAAAAAAGAAGAACCATTGCCATTTTCTGATGAAATGAACCGACTGCTCGAAAAGGGTAGGATTCACGGCTTTATCTCATCACGAGAAATTCTCCAAGCTATGCCAGAGATTGAAAACTCAGTGGGAGAGCTCGATGAGATATTTAATTATATGTTTGAAAAAGGTATTGAATTAAAGGAAAGCACATTAAAAGGGATATTGGCTACTGCGGTGGAAGACGGTGTAAAAAGCATAGCAGACGATATTATGCTAATTGATGATGATTCGGTTCGAATGTATCTTCGAGAAATCGGTCGGATTCCGTTATTATCAACCGAAGAAGAAGTTCGTTTGGCTAAACGTATCGAAAAAGGAGACATTGTTGCTAAAAAGCACCTTGCTGAAGCTAACCTAAGATTGGTCGTTTCTATTGCCAAAAAATATATCGGGAGAGGCTTATCGCTGTTGGATTTAATTCAAGAGGGTAATGCAGGTTTAATGAGAGCGGTGGAAAAATTCGATTATAAAAAAGGTTATAAATTTTCTACTTATGCTACTTGGTGGATAAGACAAGCTATTACTCGTGCTATTGCTGATCAAGCTCGCACTATTCGTATTCCTGTTCATATGATTGAGACTATTAATAAACTAATCAGAGTTCAAAGACAGTTAGTCCAAGATTTAGGTCGAGAACCTACTCCGGAAGAAATCGCTCAAGAGATGGGCATTGAACTTGATAAGGTTGAACATATAATGAAAATTTCTCAGGAGACTGTTTCTCTCGAAGCTCCGGTTGGTGAGGAGGAGGATTCGAAATTAGGTGATTTTATCGAAGACGATAAAAATCTTTCGCCCGAAGACAATGCAATAAATCAACTTTTACGTGGTCATGTTAATGAATTTCTTGCAGAGTTATCTCCGAGAGAACAGAAAATTCTAAGAATGAGATTCGGCCTCGAAGATGGTAGAACTCATACTTTAGAGGAAGTAGGTCAAGAATTTGGTGTAACACGTGAAAGAATTCGTCAAATTGAAGCTAAAGCACTACAAAAATTACGCAAGCATGACAGATCAACTGAGCTTCAGGACTATTTAAAATAAATTGTAATCTCTTAAAAGTAAACGTTTACATACACGGTGGCAAATTTTTTATCATCACAATATTTGGTTCTCGTTTATTGAATAATTATTTGCAATTAATAATCACTGCTATGTATCAGCTTAGAGTCAACAAAAAAAGGCATGAGATCAACATGCAATTATTTTATTATTGTGTATAAATAGTTCGTGTATGATCTTCTTGTGCCCAGCTATCACTGGCATAAAAAAGAGATAAGGCTGAGAAGGTAAGAAATGCGGCGAGAAAACCAAGAAAAATTAAACGATTGCTTTTTGTGTTATTTTTGTTCATATTTTTTAACAACAGCAATATTATATTACTATCAAAAAAAGATAACAAGCCCCGAGAAGTGGATAATTATTTAAGACGAAAAATTATTGCGTTGGGCATATTTCTTCCTGGACCCACTTTGTATGAACCATTATAAAACATGGCACTTGTGCCTCCTCCATCAAGATTAAAAGAGTTATCTAAACCTAATGCTAGGCTTACTTGCGCCGAATCAAACAGATTTGCAGATAATACTATGCCTACATAAATTTCGTTTTCTTTGTGCCCGATAAAACCGTGACTCATTTTATAGCTACTCTCCTTATCGCTGTCCATATCGTTTAAAGTAACAACTGCAACACCATTTTCGACTAAATGAGGCCGACAGCTAATACCTGTGGACATCTGATTGTTTTTGGCCTCTATCCAGCTATCAAAATATTTAACGCTGGAATTATTAACGGCGATAAAAGGCAGGTAGTCTCCTAAGCCGTTGTTCCAATTAATTTCTTTTTTAATTCTACCGTTGTAGATTTTATAATAAAAACTGTTTGTTTTGCCAGCGCACGATTCGTAAGCAGTAGGGCAAAAGTAGGTGCCGTGTATGCCGGCTATAGCATTATTTATTGCGATATATTCCGACAAAGACTTTACAGGACATTCATTTTGACAATCATCGTCAGAAGCGCTATCAACAATCATCTCATATTGAGATAAATTAAAATGCATTAAATGAACCGTAAAATTACCATTGCTTGTAGAAATTGTTTGTTTACTATATAATCCGTCATTTTGTGTTGAACTTACTGGCGCATAAGTAGTTGAGGCAGTTACAGTTTTTTGTTTTTTTACCAACGAGATATTGATAGTTTCCTTTGTTTTGGGTAATAAATTTATTTCCTGTGTAAAATCATTGTGTGTGGAGGAAATGGCTTTTATTATGTAATTGCCCGCTACTAATCTAAATGAGTAAAAACCGGAATCATCTGTTTGAGTTTCTTTTACCATTTGATCGCCAGAAATAATCTGGATTGTAATCGCGGACAGTGGTGTATTTGAATTTGATACAATACCGCTAACTTCTGCTTTCTCCTCTTCGATGGCGAGTTTTGTATTAAAACTGTTAATAATAGAATAGTAAAGCTCCTCCGAGCCTTTAATATTTCGATCTAATAATAATATTTTCAGGTCTTTTAACTGTGATTCTTCGGTAGCAATATCCATATCGGAGTAAAGATTTTTAGCTTCAGTAAAAAGTTTAACCGTGTTTAAATATTGATCTAATAACTTATCAAGAGTCACGGCATCAGCTATTTTGTTTTCTGCGGACTTAATTAAGCTGTCTGCTTTTGTTAATTCTACTTTTGCATGAATCAATAAAAGAGTCGTTAATATTAATGCCATAAAATAAATTAAGGATCTTTTTATGGTAAAAATTTTTTTAATTTTAATCATATTTTTTTAAATAATAAAGCTCTAACTAATATCATAACATTAAAATTTGAATTTGTTCTTTACAGATAAAATTATTTTATTTTTTATAACATGGCAAATATTAAATATCGAAGATACCGACTAGTCGTTTTAATTGACGCTAGCTATCTGAGCCAATAAACTTGAATAAGTGAGATTAGGCAATATATAAAATTATTTTAACGATGACTGCTAAGCAGTAGTTTTGTTTTAATACACAAGGGTTTGAATATGGAGGGGATGGATCAGTTCAAGGATTTATGGGTTCAAACTGCTAGAGAGAGGGTCCAAACTTTAAG
>CAZLCL010000038.1:0-1848 GCA_964558315.1 uncultured Candidatus Saccharibacteria bacterium | reverse complement strand
GAAGCCAATAAGCCCGAAGAGAGTTCAAAGGAGATCAGTGAAAAAATTAAACAATTAACAGGTCTCAAGACAGAAGGTTTTGGCAAATCGAGCAAAGATTCAAATTCGCCAGCTGTCTCATCAGATAACACAAATGATAAAAAGCCGGAAGAGCAAAATAAGAGTGAAAATTCCTCTCCCGAAAATAACAGTGAGTTAAAACCAAATGATACCTCAACAAAAGAACCAATAGCGGCCACAAATAATGCTGTGGCTCAAGTTGATGCAAGCAAAAGCCCTGTTCCAAAGCAAGTTTCTACTGTTACCTTAAAGATTGAGAAGCTGGATCAACTTTTGTCCGTGAACGAAGAGTTGGTTCTTTTAAAGATGAAATTAAAAAATAATTCTGTAGTAGAGAATAATTCTGATTTAAAAGCAGAAATTCATCGGCTCGATCGGTTGGTCACTGATATGCAATTTTATTTAATGCAGGCTAGGCTTTTCCCTATTAGTATGGCGGTGCAAACTATACCTAGATTAGTTCGAGATACGGCTCGAAAAACCAACAAAAAAGTCAGATTTGAGATGGAGGGGGAGGATACAACGGTAGATCGAACTATAATAGATCACATGACGGAAGCCTTTGTGCATATGATCAAAAATTCTGTTGATCACGGGCTAGAAAAAACGGAAGATAGAATTAAAGCAGGTAAGCCAGAAGAAGGGTTAGTTAAAATTAAATCCTATACAAAAGAAAATAAATTTTACACTGAGGTCAGCGACGACGGTAGAGGAATAGAATGGGATGTTTTGCTAAACAAGGCTATCGAACAGGGGAAATTCTCTAAGGAAGAGACGGCAGATTGGAACGACAAAGATAAAGAGCAACTCTTATATTTAGATGGAGTTTCTGCTAGCGAAGCTGTTACGGATGTTTCTGGTAGGGGGGTAGGTTTGGGTGCGGTGAGACAGGCGATATACAAGTTAGGCGGGTCTGTTTCTGTTTCGACAGTAGTCGGTAAGGGAACCACTTTTACTCTGCGTATGCCGATGACACTAGCCATAATGCAGGCTATGTTGATAAAAGTTGGAAAACAGACATTTGCTATGCCGAGCAATGAAGTTTTAAGATCAATCCAGCTGAATAAGGATCAGATACAATCTTCAGCTAATACCGCGGCAATTGTAGTTGACAATCAAAGAGTGCCGTTAATTAACATGACGGAAAAATTTTTTGGTGCCAGAGATTGTGATACCAGCACGGAAAAATCAACATTCAATAATCCTGCTCAGGAATCGCCAGATAAGCAGATAAACAGAAAACAGTGGTTTTAATTAAACAGAATGGGGAGATTATCGGCTGTGTTGTTGACAAAATCGTTGCCGAAGAGGAGATATTGGTTAAACCTCTCGGGCCACTATTAAAAAGCTCTGAATATTTTTCCGGCGCCACAATTTTAGCTGATGGCTCAGCGGCTCCGATTATTAATGTGGAGGGTTTGAAATGGAAACAGTCACACAATTAGATCAACTTGTCGCTAATATTCAATCTAAACTAAATGAAGCAATCGGCTCGATAACTCAGAAAACAGTTAACTTGGAGTTAAAACACAGCGGTTTAATGCCGATTGCCGAGGCTCAGAAATTATTAGAAAATACTCCCGGCCAAGCAACCGTAATTTACATCCCAATCATCAACGAAATAACCGGGGATATATTTGTATTTTTACCTGTAGAAATGGCTAATAGTATTGTTGATTTACTGATTGGAAGAGAGCAAGGGACTACAAAAATTATGGGAGAGTTTGAATCTTCAGCCTTAAAAGAATTTGGTAACATTACTTTTGGGGTAATAATCACACAAATTGC
>CAZLCL010000037.1:0-7543 GCA_964558315.1 uncultured Candidatus Saccharibacteria bacterium | reverse complement strand
TTTTGAGTTAAAGCTAAATTCCCTTGATAATCAAGTTTTGAGCCATCAATCATTACTGAATCGAAACCGATATCAACACACTCCTTAGTTATGCCAAAATCTTTTCCGTGATCTAAGTGAATTGCGGCTTTAATATTATTCTCGTTGATTTCGTTTCTAACAATATCAAAAATTTGCTTTAAGCCTGCAAAATCAATCGCTGTCGGAGTAACTTGCATTATTACTGGATAGTCCATGTCTTTAGCTGATTCAGCTACAGCTTGAGCAGTTTCTAAATCATAAACATTAAAAGCTCCCACAGCCCTAACCTCTTTCCAAGCCAGATAAAGCTCTTTCCGAATATCAAACATATAACTCCTATTAATTTTTTAATGATTCGATGCCGGGTAATTTATCTCCTGATAAAAATTCTAACGCCGCTCCTCCGCCAGTAGAAATAAAACTTATTCCCTCTTCTAATTTATTACTTAATACATAACCAACAGTATCCCCGCCCGCTACGACGCTGGTAGCTTGGTTTGCCGTTACAGCATGAGCAACAACTTTACTACCGCCTTCATATTGCCGATCCTCAGACTTCCCCATGTTGCCATTCCAAAAAATAGTTTTTGCCCTAGAGATCTCTGAGACAAACATTTTTCTAGTCTCATAACCAATATCCATGATAGAAAATTTACCATCTTCGTGTTTGTGGTAAATACTGTCTATCGGTAAAACGATTTTGTCGCCATATTTTGATAGTAGCTCTTTGCATTTCTCAATCATTTCTGGTTCATACAACGACATGGAAACATCTTGACCCTTGGCCGCCAAAAAGGTATTTGCTATCCCTCCGCCAACTAATATTTTATCAACTTTATCTGCTAAATTTTCAATCATACCGGCCTTATCTTCGATTTTTGCCCCACCCATTATTAATAAAAAAGGTGAAACCGGATTTTTAAGCAGTAAAGAGAGCGTGGTAACCTCTGATTCCAATAAAAAACCAGCATAGCTTGGTAAATATTGAGTAATCGCCGATATCGAAGCATGTGCACGATGTGAGGCACCAAAAGCATCATTTACATAAATATCAGCATACTCCGCCAAAGATTTAGCAAAATTTCTGTCATTAGCTTCTTCGCCAGAATTCCATCTTAAATTTCCCAAAAAAAGTATATCCCCGCTTTTCATATTAGCAACTTTTTCTTTAACCTTCTCATCCACTAAATAATCGGTTGCAGAAACTTTATGTTTTAGTTCTTTTGCCAATTCCACTGCCAATGGTATTGTGGAGGTTTTCGGATCAATTTTCCCCTTAGGTTTACCCAGATGAGTAGCGATTATTATCTTAGCTTTATGCTCTAACATATACTTTATGGTGGCTATGGATTTTTTAATCCTATTTATATCTAAAATTTTTCCATTTTCCATAGGGACATTATAATCAACTCGTAAGAAAACTCTTTTTCCTTCAAGTTTTGCTTCTCTTATACTTTTCATGTTCCTCCATATAACATATATTAAATAATATTTTATCAGCAAAACATATCCGAAATCATTCAGAGAACAAACTTTTGTAGGTTAAAAACAAACTACCCACCAAGGCGGCCAGAATAGTTTGTGCTCAAAATCAGGTATTCGGATTTTGGTATCATCAGCATTGTATCATTAGCGCAATTTATAGTAAAATATTGTTATCAAATAGCAAATAGTTATAGGCTGGAGGGAAATTGGAATTTCATGCAGAAAACATCCATTTAAATCATCTTGCACAACTTTTAATTGAAAAATTTCAATTAATTTCCCCGCAAAATCACGGTAATATTAGCAAGTTTAAGATTACAAATAATATCTCCCAAATTGTTTGGTTTAGTAAAAAAAGTGTATTTACTTTTAAGAAATTTTTGCTTCCGAATCATTTTGACATTGAAAAAGAAAATCCCAAAATGGCCTTTATCGGCCTACCTTTATGCGATATTGCCGCTTTAAATATATTTATAAAACAATTTAAATCCTCGGGTTTAATTCCAAGAAGAGATGATATTTTTATTATAGGCGGAGAATGCCAACCGGATGATAATTGCTTTTGCGATCAATTTAATTTTAATGGCTTGCTTGATTACGATTTATTTATAACCAAGCACAACAACGGTTTTATTATTAAAACCAATAGCTGGAGAGCAGAACAGCTGATTAAAATTATTGGTCTAAAAAGAATTAACCAAACCGTCAATTTAAAAAGTAAAATTAAATCAGAAAAAATAGATTTAGAACTCACAAAAAAAAATATTAGTAATAAAAAAATGACCTTCGACTATTGGCAGAAAATTGCTAATAACTGTTTTGGATGTGGAGCCTGTAGTGCAGTATGTCCGTTATGTTTTTGCTTTGATCAAGATTTTGAAACTGATCTTGATGGGGAGTGCCATCGTTGTCTTAACTGGACCAGTTGTTTCTCCCCTGACTTTTCACAGATTCAAAACAGATTTGATTTTCGTCCAGACAATAGCGACAGAATTTATAATTGGTATCATCATAAATTTGTTAGAGGACCAAAAGAGTTAGGCTATGCACTATGCGTTGGTTGCGGCAGGTGTATTACCGCTTGCCCCGCCCATTTAAATATTAAAAATATTATTAGCTCCATGAATCATAAATATGGATCAGAAAACTAAAGACAAATTTTCATACAAAAAATTTAACATTATTGACCGTTATACGGCCACTCAGGATATTGTGGTTTACCGTATAGCTGGAAAAATTAACCATAATCCCGGTCAGTTTTTTCAAGTTTCTCTGCCACACTTTGGAGAAGTTACCCTAGCTCCCTGTTCGCCCATTGATCAAAAAAAATATTTTGAGCTTTGTGTTAGATCGGCCGGTTCAACTACCACTCAAATGACAAAATTATTACCCGGTGATACTCTTGATGTGCGCGGCCCATACGGTAATGGTTGGCCAGTTGGCAAATTGATTGGTAAAAATGTATTAATATTAATCGGCGGCATGGGAATTGTGCCCCTAAGACCGCTAATTTTTGAGCTTATCAAATATAAAAAAGAATTTAAAAAAATTAATATTGTGGCCGGATTCAAAACTCCGGAATTTGTGTTATTCGAACAAGATTTTCTTTTGTGGCAAAAACAACTTAATTATCTTAAAGTTTGCGTCGAACACAGCTCAAAAAATTGGTGGGGGGAAACAGGTATGATTACGGACATTCTTAAACACATAAAAATTGATCCCAAAAATACCGTTGTATTGATGTGTGGGCCTGATATTATGTTCAAATTTTGTAATCAAATACTTACAGAAAAAGGCGTTTCAGACAGACAAATATTCGTTTCAATGGAAAGACGCATGGAGTGCGGAGTTGGTTTATGTCAACACTGCAATATCGGAAAATATTTGGTTTGTCGTGATGGCCCGATTTTCCGCTGGGACAAAATAAAAGATGAGATTGGAAAATAGTAATTATGAAAGTTTTTAATAAAAAAAGTTTGGCTGTGTTTTCTTTAACCTGTTGCGAGGGGTGCCAATTTGAGTTGTTAAAAGATTACGATTCTTTTAACAAATTATTAAACTTCTATAACTTAAAAAATTTTCGTTTAGGTCAAGAAGACAATTTTCCAGGACCATTTGATGTGGCCATAATTGAAGGGACGCCAGAAAGTCAAAGAGAGTATAAAACATTGTTAGCGGTGAGAGAACAATCGGCAATTGTCATCGCTATGGGCGCTTGTGCTATTATGGGAGGAATACAATCGCAAAGAAATCGCCTGCCACAAAAAATATTCAATAAGCCCAATGTAAAACCGATTAGTCGGATAATTAAGGTTGATTATTGTTTTTACGGTTGTCCAATTAATAATAAAGAAGCCATCTCCGCTTTGATAGATATTTACTGGCAAAAAATCCCGGCAAAAGTGGAACATGCGGTTTGCTTTGAATGCAGACTTAATGAAAATGAATGTCTCATAAAAAAAGGTTTACCTTGCCTTGGTCCAATTACTAGAGGTGGATGCAACTCGGTTTGCATTAATGGAGGCGAGGCTTGTTTGGGTTGCCGCGGTCCTTTGCCCCAAGCAAATTTTTATAAAATGAAGGAGATTTTAAAAGACAAACTGGATAAAAACGAAATCGAAAACTGGTTATCAATGTATGGAGATTATCAAAAAGAGTGGGAATTATTAACTAATCGGAATAAGTATGACAGATAAAGCTATACCAAAAATTGAAGGTCATGCCCAATTTTATGCTCATTTAAAATCAGGTCACATAGACAAGGCTAGAGTTATAGGTTTAGATGGAGAAAGATTTGTCGAAAAAATATTGCTTGGGAAAAGTTATTATTCAGCTCCGATTATTACTTCTCGCATTTGTGGTATATGCCCAGTAATACACAATGTTACCAGTGTTAAGGCCGTTGAAGACGCTTGTGGCATTATAGTTTCCGATCAGATCAATAACTTGCGTCAATTACTACTGGCCGGACAGATGATTCAAAGCCATGCACTACATTTATATTTGCTAGTTTTGCCTGATTTTGTTGGAGCTAGTTCATCTTTTGAGCTACAAAACAGTCATCCGGAGCTATTTTTAAACGCCGTAAAACTCAAACATTTAGCTGATGAAATTGTAAAAACTATCGCAGGGAGAGCCGTGCATCCCGTATCTAATGTTCCGGGAGGTTTTAAACATTTTCCTCGAAAATCAGAACTAAAAAATTTATTAAAAATCGCTCAAGAGGCAAAAAGTATCGCTTATGAAACATTGAAGTTATTTTTATCTTTTGATTATCCTAAAATCTCCAGAAAAATAATTTATAGTTCACTTTTCTCCGGTAAAGATTATGCATTTTTTCACGGAGATATCATTGATACCGAAGATAATAAATGGCAACCCAAAGATTACCGTCAATATATCTATGAAGAATTGGTTCCATATAACAGAGCAAAATTTGCCACTTTAAAAGGAAATACCATGATGGTGGGAGCTATGGCCAGATATAATTTAAATCAAAATAATTTCCCATCTACATTTATCAAACAATTAGAAGAAATTAATGTTCCAAGTTTTTTTGATAATCCTTTTGACAACATCAAAGCCCAAGCCATTGAAAATTATTACTTTGTAATACTTGCTAACGAATTGATCGAAAAGTTTATTCATGAAAATATTAAGGAGGAAGATTTGGTTAAACCTAAAAAGTTTGGCGCGGGAACAGGCGCTTGCGAGGCACCTCGTGGCACCTTGTTCCATCATTATGAATTCGATAAAGAAGGTTATATTGTTAAAGCTGATATTATAACCCCAACCGTGCAAAATTTGCCAGCTATGGAATATGATATTAAGAATCTCGAACCAGTTATTCAAGACAAAAGCCGACAAGAAATAAATAATCTTATTGAAATGCTAATTCGTGCCTATGATCCCTGCATTACTTGCGCCACCCATTGATTTTAAAAACACCTATATCAAAACAAGTCATTTTTATGATTTTTGTGCTAATTCCTCTATCTTGTGGCTTATTTCACAGTTTTTCAAATATTGAGGAGCTGGCTATCCAAAAAGATGAGTTTGTGATTGAATAACTAAAAATCGCGAGAAATATTCTTAAAAATTTCGGCTAAAATATTTGTATAGATCTTATTAGTCTAGTGAGAATGCTCCGCTGATTGTGCTTCGATAAGCTTTAGATTTTCTTCAGCTTCTTCTTCGCTTATCACTGACATGGCTCTGCCATCGTGCATCAAAACCCAATCACCAACCTTAGGATCAGTTACCAGTGAGATATCGGCGCAATACTCATGATTTTTAAAATCAAAGTAGGCGCTTGTGCCTTCTATTTTCTTAATTTTTCCTGGAATTGCTAAACACATTTGAAAAGTAAAAATAAATTAATTATTTATTACCATATTTAATGATAAGCGGCAGATTAAAAAAATATGCCAATAGCTACTTAGTAGCTACCAGTTCGACTAAATCAATTAATCTACAGGAATAACCCCATTCATTATCATACCAACCAATTACTTTAGCCAGATCCCCACCCATTACATTGGTCAAACTTAAATCAACAACTGTCGAAGCAGTGCTGGCAATAAGGTCGGTAGAAACTATCGGCTCATCCGATGCAATAATAATATTTTTAAATTCTCGCTCTGCGGCTTCTTCGAAAGCTTGGTTAATCTCCTCTTTGCTAGTTTTAGTTTTTAACAGCACTGTAATATCGGAAAGCGAAACTACCGGAGAAGGCACACGAATCGCTAGACCATCAAACTTTCCCTCAACTTTCGGCA
Organism: uncultured Candidatus Saccharibacteria bacterium; assembly: GCA_964558315.1. Classification (GTDB taxonomy): domain Bacteria; phylum Patescibacteriota; class UBA1384; order XYA2-FULL-43-10; family XYA2-FULL-43-10; genus MWCM01. Next base: position 1,259 of record CAZLCL010000037.1, on the reverse strand, counting down.
TAACCTTGCCCAGTGCTTTAGCGGCGCCGGTAGAAGTCGGCACAATATTTAAAGCCGCCGCTCTGGCACGACGAAGATCTTTATGCGGGCCGTCAACCAGATTTTGATCGGCTGTATAAGAGTGTATGGTAGTCATAAGTGACTTTTCTATGCCGTATTTTTGCTCCAGAACATGCATAATTGGCCCTATACAGTTGGTAGTGCATGAAGCGTTAGAGACAACGCTTTCTCCAGCGTATTTATGAGCATTAACTCCGATTAAATAAGTGGGCACCGAATCATCTTTACCCGGAGCGGACAGCACGACCTTTTTAGCTCCTGCGTCAAGATGTGGCTTGGCCTTTTCGGCCGTTAGAAATATGCCGGTTGATTCAATAACTACGTCAACATTTAGCTCTCTCCAAGGCAGAGCGCCGGGATCTTTTTCTCCATAAAAATGGATTCTTTGGGTATTGACGATAATTTCGTTATCAGTCCAGCCAACTTCTTTGTTATAGACTCCATAACATGAATCATATTTAAGCAAATGAGCCAAAGTCTTTGCATCACCCAAATCATTAATTGCCACTAGTCTTAAATTTGGATTGTCAAGAATTATCTTGGCCGCCGCTCTCCCAATCCTCCCGAATCCATTAATTGCCACATTAATCATCTTCCCTCCAAAAAATATTAATAAATCAATAATTTTTAAAGCTTTTCGCCCCTGCCCAATCCTGACAAATCTTGATAAAGCTTGCGGCTCTTATTGAGGCACTTCCAACTAACACTCCATCAATCTCCGGCCTTTTGGCAAGCTCTGTTACCTGTTCGACATTAACGCTACCCCCGTAAAGAATCGAGGTGTCTCTATCTACCACCTCACGAAGTTTAAACATACCTTTTACAATATGATCAATTGAAGCCACTTTAGCTCCACCGATCGCCCAAACCGGCTCGTAGGCCACAACAACATCTTTGTAGCGATTTTTGGGAATTGTGTTTAATGCTTCTCTTAGCTGATTTACTGCGTCCGAAATCGGAGCAGTTTTACTTTTTTCACCAACACAAATTATTGGTGTTAAGCCGTATTTTATCGCTGATATAACTTTCTCATTAATTAATAAATCATTCTCGTGAAAATAATTACGCCTTTCTGAATGACCCAGTATTACATATTTAGCTAAGTCAACAATCATCAGTGGTGATATCTCCCCTGTATATGCTCCCTCTGGTTCATAAAACATATTCTGAGCGCCAACATTTACTTTGCCATCTTTTTT
>CAZLCL010000036.1:3257-7810 GCA_964558315.1 uncultured Candidatus Saccharibacteria bacterium | reverse complement strand
GGAACCGCGGCCGTGGCGTGGAGAGGTAGGTTTTGTTGCCACGCGAGGCGACAACTGAGCCCCCAGCTGTGATAATTTCGTGGGGTGCGTAATGAAACTGCGCCCAGTTTATCGCTCGGCCGCGGGCGGTAAACATTCGAGAAAACCGGGTAGGCGACCAGATGTCGCCTATCTTCCGAACGTCGGAGAGCGGGATCGCGATAACCTTATCGCTAGCCCCGCCCCTCCATTCGGAGTCCATGGAGTTGTTGGCATTGTCGCCAACAACTACCACTCCTTTGGGGGTAAGGGACTTTACCCTCTTAATGGACCGGCCGAGGGCCGATCCGTTTTCGAGGGCGACCAGGTCCCCCACCTGTGGCGAAGTGTTGATGGCCGTGAAAAACCCGCCGACTCGGGGCAGGGTCGGTTGCATTGACCGCCCCAACACGGGGCGCCATCCGAACAGCAATGGCGCGAGGAACAGTATCGTTACTCCCACAAAGGGGGCCGTGAGTCTGGCCACAAAGCGCCAGTTCACGGACATGTTAAGGAACACCCGCGATGACACAGGGGAAATGGCTTGCGCCATTTTGACACACCTTTCCGCGCTTTCGCGCTGATATTCTTTTACCCAAATTGAAACAACTGTTGCAACATTGGGTAAAAGAATATGTTTTTTAAAGTGCCAAACCTGCATTTATAACATAATTTGTTAAATATGTCAATCCTAATTTTATTCTATCATTACCAGCCACGAAAGCAAGAGTATGTGGTAAATTAAGAAAAATATTTTAAAATAATCATAAAAAATGCATAAAAAAACACCTTCCCATGTTCACTGGCGGGATCGACCGGACTCGAACCGGCGACCTCCACAGTGACAGTGTGGCGTTCTAACCAACTGAACTACGACCCCAGTTGGTGAACATGGGAAGGTGATTTAACTTTCTACTTCTGCTCGGACGGGATCGATCCGCCGATTCGGCGGGCGACCTCCACAGTGACAGTGTGGCGTTCTAACCAACTGAACTACGACCCCAGTTGGTGAACATGGGAAGGTGATTTAACTTTCTACTTCTGCTCGGACGGGATCGATCCGCCGATTCGGCGGGCGACCTCCACAGTGACAGTGTGGCGTTCTAACCAACTGAACTACGACCCCACAACAAAAAAATTATAACAAATTATAATGCGATAATCAATAATTACTAAATCGTATTTCCGTAAACACATAGAGGTCACGCGCCATAATATGCTATAAACAGACTAACTCAAAATAAGTTGAAAAAAGTATGAGATCTAAAATTTGCTTTATATATAGATAATTAATATCGGATAATGCCAATATATACACTTTCTGAAAATATATTTTTATGATAAATTGGTTATGTTGTTTAAACCTAGATATGTTAATTTTTTGCGGGTATGGTTTAGTGGTAAAATGTGTCCTTCCCAAGGATAAGTCGCGGGTTCGATTCCCGCTACCCGCTCCAAGCGCCAGCGTAGCTCAGCTGATAGAGCAATGCTTTCGTAAAGCAGAGGTCGTGGGTTTGAATCCCACCGTTGGCTCCAGTCAGTTGTAAATTATATATTCAATATTAAAGCAAAAGATTCAGTATTGCGGAGGGATCATTTTGATAAAAATTATAAATAACGAGATTAGTTTATTGAGGCAATGTTTTATTGAGGATAAGATAAATTATTACGCTGTAATACTATCCATTTGTCTTTCAATAATTGCTTATCTTATTTGGCAAATATTATCTAAAAATCAATTATTTGTTTTTTACAATCCTTACAAATATTATCCGCTCGAATTTTACTCTATAATATTTTTTGTCAATTTATTAATTTCATGGGGTGCTTATAAAAAAAATAAACCACTCTCGAATTTATTAATGCCAATGCTAGCATTTTTTGCATTTATGATTATAATTTTAGAAATATATTATTGGATTCTGTTATGAATAAAACATGGAGATACAAAAGATTATTTGAAATACTGCCGGGCGCCATTGTTTGGGTAGTTTTGATGATGCCGGTAATATTATCCATTACTGCACCCAAATATTTAGCAATTTATTTATTAGTATTTGTTACATTTTGGCTTATTAGAACTTTTTTTATGTCGTCTAGACTAATATATGGGTATATAAATTACAAGAATGAGATTAGAAAAGATTGGTTTAGTTTGCTAAAAAAGCAACACAAAGATTGGCATAGCATTGTCCATTTAATAATCGTGCCAACATACAAAGAGGAATATGAAATTTTAGAATCTTCAGTAGAATCTGTAATTAACTCAAATTACGATACCAAAAAAATCATATATCTTTTAGCCTACGAGGAGAGAGATAAGGAAAGAGGCGAGAGAATTGCTTCAATGTTACAGAGCAAATATCAAGATAAATTGCATGATTTTGTTGCAATTATGCACCCAAAAGACATCCAAGGAGAGATTATTGGTAAAGGCCCAAATATTACTTTTGCCGCTAAAAAATTTGATCAATACTTTGATAAAAACGGTATTTTAGCAAAAAATGTATTAGTGACCACAATGGACGCCGACAATCGAATGGATAAGGAGTATTTAGCCTGTTTAACATATAATTATCTCAAAGACAGTGATCCTGTGCATAAAAGCTTTCAGCCGATACCGATGTTTTTTAATAACATCTGGGATGTGCCGATGTTTACTAGATTAATCGCTATGGGATCTTCATTTTGGCAGTTAATAGTGTCAACCAGACCTTCGCGTTTAAGAAATTTTTCAGCTCACGCTCAGTCGCTCGAGGCCTTAAGGGAGGTAGATTTTTGGTCAACTGAGACGATAGTCGAAGATGGACACCAATATTGGCGCAGTTATTATAAATTTAATGGCAATCATCATGTTGTGCCACTCTTTACTCCGATTTATCAAGATGCTGTTTTGGCGGGCACTTTAAGAGAAACAATCGTTGAACAATATTTGCAAAAAAAACGCTGGTCATGGGGAGTATCAGATATTGCCTATGTTATGGAAAATACCATTAAAAACAAAAAAATTCCTTGGATTGATAAATGGGCAAATGCTCTGATATTATGGGAATCGCATATTTCGTGGTCAACAACTTCGATTGTTATGGCTACATCTGCTTGGCTACCTTTAGTCTTAAATCCATATTTCAAAAGCACGGTGATGGCGTATAATTTTCCAATAATTTATAGATATGCACTGGCTATAGCATGGATAGGCATGATTGTTACCTTAATAATATCAACATTGCTTGTTCCGCCCCATAAAAAAAGAAAGCCTGTATTAAGAATAATATTAGATTGGATTTTAACTCCTATAGTTTTACCTTTATCAAACATATTTTTTTCTTCACTACCGGCGCTTCACTCCCAAACAAGGCTCATGCTGGGGAAATATTTAGAATATAGAGTCACAGTGAAATCCACAAAAAGAAGTAATATATAAACAATCATGGAGGGCATATGAATTTTAAAAGCGAAAAGAGTCGTAATATTATTGGTTATGTTTGTGCGGCGATTTTGTTAATAATTTTGGGGGCATTGTCATTATCTGCAAGTTTGGGTGATAGTGGCACAGTCGATGAGATCGCCCACATACCTTCTGGCTACTCTTATGTTGAGTATCAAGACTATCGATTAAATCCTGAACACCCTCCACTGGCAAAAGCATTATCGGGATTTTTCTTACAATTTGCTGATATTAACGATATTAGAAAAGATTGGAGTTGGGAAGGCATTAACCAGTGGGAGGCTGGCTGGAGTATGTTGTATCGCTCTGGCAATGACCCAGAGCAAATATTATTTTGGGCCAGACTACCAATGATACTGCTTGCTGTGGGGCTAGGTTTGTTCTTATATTTTTGGTCTAAAAAATACTGGGGTAAAAAGGTAGCTTTATTGGTTCTTACACTTTATGTCTTTTATCCAGATATTATAGGCCACAGCCATTTAGTTACAACAGATATCGCCGCGGCCTTTGGTTATGTTATGACTCTTTACGCTTTCGATAAAATGATCAAAAAGCGCAATATTAAATATCTAATCTGGGCGGGTGTGGCTTTTGGTATAGCTCAGCTTTTAAAATTCTCATCGTTCCTTCTTTTTATTATCCTATTAATTTTAGTGTTTTATCGTGCGAAATTAGATCAGAAAAAAGAACAAAGCTATTGGAGCAGTCTTAAGCCATTGATTTTAAGCTATTTGGGTGTATGTTTTGTATCATTAATTGTGGTTTGGATAGTATATATTCCATTTGTCTGGAATACGTCGTCACAGATTGAACATGAAGTCATAGAAAGGAATCTTACCAATAGCCAAGATACTTTAGCTTTAAGAAATTTTCTCCATAATTTTGAAAATAATCCGATAATGCGTGGTTTGGGACACTATCTGCTTGGTATTGCTTTAGTCTTTGCCCGAGTGGCTGGAGGCAACGCCACATATATTTTAGGCGAGGTTTCAGATAAAAGCATTGCTTGGTTTTTTCCTGTTGCGTGGATGATAAAAACTCCGATTTCAATAATTATCTTGCTGATTTGGTCACTGCTGAGTTTAGT
>CAZLCL010000036.1:0-3157 GCA_964558315.1 uncultured Candidatus Saccharibacteria bacterium | reverse complement strand
TAGAACAATATCAGCCAGAGGCTATTATCGGTGGCTCAATTTTGGTTTATAATATTAGTAATGAAGATTTGGCAGAATATCCCCCTGTTTCTCCATATCCAATAAAAGTAATAGAAGAACCGGGCACCATAAACATATATAATTAAATAAGGGTTTATATGCCAGAAGATCATTTTCTTAGTATAGTTATTCCAGCTTATAAAGAGGAGAGCAGAATCCATAAAATTTTAGATGCCATAATTCAATATAAAAAAAGCGTTGACTATAGAATTGAAACAATTGTTGTTCTCGACGGTTCGCCCGATGGCACCTTGCAAAGCACACAAAAATTCGAGGCGAAATTGCAAGATTTAAAAATTATTGATCGAAAAGAAAACAAAGGGAAGGGATATACGGTTAAAGAGGGGGTAATGTCTGCAAAAGGCAGGTGGATTTTATTTACTGATGCTGACAACTCCACGCCTGTGAAGCAAGTGGAAAAATTGCTCGAGAATTCAGAAGGAAATCATGTAATAATTGGTTCCAGATATATTGAAGGTGGTAAACTGGCTAGGCCTCAGCCATTTTATCGTATTTGGGGTAGCCGTTTTTTAAATTTTTTCATTAGATTATTTGCTGTCCCCAATATAAAAGATACGCAATGTGGCTTTAAATTATTTGAAAACAAAGCCGCAAAAGAGATATTTTCTAGACAAACTATGGAGAGATGGAGTTTTGATATCGAGGTATTGGCAGTAGCTAGACATTTGGGATATAAAATCGAGGAGGTTGGAATTACTTGGTATGATGATCCTCACTCTCAAGTTAATCCCATAAAAGATGGGTTGCGCATGCTAAAAGATTCTTGGCAGGTTAGAAAAAATATGGCGAGGGGATTGTATAATAGATAGAATATTTATAAGATTTATAAATTATATTTCGAAATTTTCTTTGTCGCTTGCACTAACTTAAAATTAAACAATTTTTACCGGCATAGTTAGCTTGATCTCCGAGGGACTCCTCTATACGCAATAGCTGATTATATTTTGCGATTCTTTCGCTTCGACACAGGGAGCCAGTTTTAATTTGGCCGGTTCCCAGGCCGACTACAAAATCAGCAATTGTTGTGTCTTCTGTTTCGCCAGAGCGATGGGAAACGACAGAGGTGAATTTGTTTGTTCTGGCTAGCTTAATAGCTTCTATAGTTTCACTGACGGTTCCGATCTGATTTAATTTTATGAGAATTGAGTTACAGACCTTCATGTCGATGCCCTTTTGAAGTCTTTTAACGTTAGTAACGAATAAATCATCTCCAACCAGCTGGACTTTATCACCAATTTTTTCGGTTAGTAGCTTGTAGCCCTCCCAATCGTCTTCTGCTAAACCATCTTCAATTGAGGCAATGGGATATTTTTCCACCCAAGCGGTGTAGAAATCTACCATTTCTGCGCTAGATAAAATCTTATTTTCAGTTTTTAGATGATATTTATTGTCTTCAAATATTTCAGAAGCGGCGGCGTCAATCGCAATAGAGATATCTTGCCCTGGTTTAAAGCCGGCTTTCTCTATAGCTTCAATAATAATCTCAATAGCCGCTTCGTTGCTAGGAAGAGATGGAGCAAACCCGCCTTCATCCCCCACAGAGGTGTTTAGACCACGTTCTTTGAGTATTGATTTAAGAGTGTGAAATGTTTCTGCGCCATATCTTAAAGCCTCTTTAAAATTAGGTGCTCCTAATGGCATTATCATAAACTCCTGCAGATCGGTAGAGTTCAATGCGTGCTTGCCACCGTTCAAAATATTCATCATTGGAGTCGGTAATAAATTCGCAGGATATGAACCAGATATTTCGGAAAAATAATCATAAAGTTTTGCATTATTGCTTAAGGCTATGGCATGGCAAAAAGCAAGAGATACCCCTAATATGGCATTAGCCCCAAGACGATTTTTATTATCTGTGCCGTCTAATTGAATCATTGCATTGTCTAAAGAGGCTTGATCGAACTCTTTTGTAATGAGCAACTGCTTAATTTCACCATTTACATTATTTACGGCTTTTTGGACCCCGTTTCCGCTGTATCTTGTATCGCCGTCGCGTAACTCTACTGCTTCGTGTATTCCTGTAGAAGCGCCACTAGGGACGGAAGCTCTGCCGAAAGAATTATCGTTCAAAAAAATATCAACTTCAATGGTTGGATTTCCTCTTGAGTCTAGTATTTCGCGAGCGATAATATTATCAATTATTGGCATAAATCCCTCCGATTTATAAATTTTGATCATATTTTATCACTTATGGTAAAAATAGACAATTTGTTGTATGCAGAACAATTTTTGAGATGTTTATGATAAATTTAGACAATTAAACATTAATAAACCACAGGATAAAATAACCTTTAATAGAATTTTTAACTGTTTATTAGTGGATTGTAAAACAAGATTACATTTTAAAACAATAGTAAATATCACAATATATATTATGATAAACTTTTGATTTTCTGGTGTATTGATGCTATATTGTTTAGTTTGAACCGAACTTTACAAATATTATTTGGGCTTAATTGTTTATCTATAAATAGGTGAATAGCTAAGCCCAAAGGGCGAACCTCGCTTTGTAGCGAGATATCATGTTGGACACGGAAGGAGAGCTACCTGATGTCAGATCAGCGTACTCTCAAGGAGTCCGGACTGCCTAGGCAGATCGGGAGGATGACCGAAGATGCCGCCACCATTTACTGGGGCGGTGTCGCCAAGCTCGAACTGGCCAAAGGCCACCCTAGGTTCGTCAAAGAGATGTATCAGCTCTGGGATCGCCTGGCCTTCGAACAGGCTATCCGCATGCGGCTGCCGTTCGCCACCATCACCGTTGGCAACTTCAACTCGGTCGATGACCTGCGGTTGGAGCTCATGTACAACGGCTACCGCACCAATGACTGGGCTGAACACCTCGTGATACAAAGTGGGTTCAAGCTCCAGACACAGCCTGGCACGTTAAGCCTATGCAGGGCTAGTAACCTCGAACTCGGCTTCCCCTACGGTTGCGATTACATGGAGGGATTCAAAGCGCTCGAGAAGATCGGCGCTAAGAAGTTACCTCCCGAAACCGGCGCCCAGTTCCGGATGCAGTATACGAGACTGTCTAACAACTAGCCTCAGAGGTCTTAAATTTTAGTCAAATATT
>CAZLCL010000035.1:6246-8170 GCA_964558315.1 uncultured Candidatus Saccharibacteria bacterium | reverse complement strand
TTAATCTTCTGTTGTGGCTTTTTTCACCGCAACTCTATTCAATTATTTAGCTTATTTACAGTTTTAGCATTATTTGATATTATTTCTGATGTGTTCCCCGGTAGCTCAATGGCAGAGCGCTTCGCTGTTAACGAAGATGTTGTCCGTTCGAGTCGGACCCGGGGAGCCAAATAAAGATCATGTTTAAGGCATGATTTTTTATTTGGAACTCTATACAGACTTATGCAAGTCTTGTATTCCGAAAAACTATTTATATATTAATTTATTGTTATTTCTATAATACTTACAAGCATTCGCAATATTCGATATTATTCAATTTATATCTATAATATAATTATCAATTCTAGTAAACGCGGCAAGGGGTTAAAGGCATGCGCAATGGTATCTGCGAATACTTGGAAAGCATCAGGGGGAGCAGAGTAGCCGTAACTCTCCTCATCTTTTTTAGGCTTTCGGGCAAATCCAACTTGGGCGCCAAAAACACCCAATTTTTTTCTTATCTTTAGGCAATTTTTTGTTTTTATTATTATAAAAGCGTAATATGTATTTAATAACATAATCATTAGATTATAATATTATGACAAATATTTTGGTTATAGAAGATGATTTTGCTCTAGCGAATAGCCTGTCATCATATTTAGAAAAAAGGGGGTTTAGGGTTTTTATCGCAACTGACTCTAGCGAAGCCGTAAAATTCCTAGACCAAAAGGTAGAACTTATTGTATTGGATATTTTGCTGCCAGGCAATTTAAATGGTTTAGATGTTTTGGAGATGTTTAAAAATTCCGACAAAGCCAATAGCACAACACCGGTTTTAGTGTTAACAAATCAAGGAAATAGCAGTATCGAAAAATCAGCAAAGGAGAGAGGAGCTGATTATTTCTTGGTAAAAAGTGATACTAGCTTAGAAAAAATTTTAAACACAATATCACTGGTTACAGGCCAACCAGTTAAAGAAGCGGCCGTTTTTTCAAAAATATTTTTAACCTCAAAAGCATGTTTGGTATTGGACAAAATCGCAAAATATTTAGATAAACCAGCAAATGAAACAAAACTGCTTTTTATTCCGACTGCTAGTCAACCTTACAAAAATAAACAATGGCTGTTCGAAGATAAGGAAAAATTATCAGATCTAGGATTTATTATCAATCAACTCAACCTAGAGACAACATTTTCGAAGGAAGCTGAGAAAGTTTGCCAAGATACTGATATCGTTTTTATGGCTGGCGGCGATATATTCTTTTTAATGCAAAAAATTCGTTCTTCCGGTTTTTTAGAATTAATTGATAGCAATATTTTTAACAATTGCATATTCATCGGCTCTTCGGCTGGTTCAATAATTTCCGGCCCCACCCTCGAACCTTATCAAGTTTTTTACCCTGAAGGTAGGGCTAATGTTGACAATTATGCTGGTCTTTCGCTAGTAAACTTTTTAGTCTTGGTGCACAACAACAATCCAAAATATCAGATTTGTAACGACAAAATTATAAATAACTATTCTAAAAAGTATAAAATTTATTCGTTGGACGACGACCAGTTTATTTCAGTTCAAGAGGATAAAATTGAAATTTATTAGATAAATAATTTAAGCAATTCGAGGTTAATTAAAGATTGGGACTGAATCAACCTGATGATTTTTAACTTCTAATTATTGTGTTTATTACTCACTGCGGTCTAAATGCTTTGTTCTAATTCTATCGAGACGCTTCCCTCTTTTTCTTTAATGCCTTTCAGGGGTAGGGTAAAAGTAAAAGTCGTGCCCTTATTCTCCTGACTTTCGAAATAGATTTTCCCTCCGCTCATTTCTACAATAGATTTTGCTAGATAAAGACCTAATCCCGAACCGTTTGGATCAACTTTTACGATATTATCAGCTCTAAAAAATCTCTTAAAAACTTTATTTTGCTGATTTTGGGGAATGCCA
>CAZLCL010000035.1:0-6146 GCA_964558315.1 uncultured Candidatus Saccharibacteria bacterium | reverse complement strand
TAATGATTTTTGCGAATCCGAAAATGACGCAGTTTTGTCGTCAACAAGCATCTCGGTAATCCACTTGATTTTTGATATTGGAGTTCTAAGCTGATGAGAAGCCAAAGAAATAAATTCACTTTTAATATTATCAATCTCCACGATATGGCTTATATCGTTTATTACACCTACCGCCCCAACGATTTTGTTCTTATTAATTATTGGAGTTAAATTAAAAACTACCGGAATTTCTTTATTATTGACTAAACAGATCACCTTCATATTATTATCCAACGACGACCGAACAATCCTCTCCTTTTTTACAAATACAGTTTGTAGAATCTCCTGTAATAACTCTTTTGATTTTGTCTCATCACCGGTAAGGCTAAAAGTTGAAAAAATCGGTTTACCGATGATATCGTCGAATTTACACTCAAAAACATCGGTTGCCACTTGATTAACAAAAGTTACAACCCCTTTGTTATCACAGATTATAATCGGCTCACCTGCAGTAGCTAAAATTGTTTCAAGTTTGGCCTTTTCGTGTTCAATTTTATCAATATTGTTAATAATTTTTTGCCTAGAATCAACTACTTTTATAATATAGAAATAGATTAAAGTCAGAAACAATAAGGCTAAAAATACAGTTGATAATGGATAAAATAAAGAGGTGTGAAGCTGTCTCGTATAGATTTGATAATCCATATCAGTGCCAATCACCGCCAACACCTCGTTATTATCAGGATCTATTATTGGGACAAATGCTGAAATATATGTTCCATATTCATCAGTGTATTTACCGCTGATTTTAGGCTTTTTTTCTTTTACCGCTTGCATAATCTCTATGGGTGGATATAAATACTCCGCATCCTCTTGGCCAGGAGGGCCATACCCATATTCGCCAGGCACCAACGAATCAAAGGAAAAAATAATCTTTTCGCCTTGAATCAGCATACCGTAGATCCAGATGATATTAAACTTATCCGCTTCATCCCCCATTTTTACCATCTGCTGGTGTAATTTTTCAAAGTTTACATTATTAATATCGTTTGAAGTGCCATCTAATGTTTTTAGCTTGTCAATATCAATGGATGCCGCCGCTAAATTAGCCACATTTAAGAGTGTATTTATATGCTGTTCCTTACGATTAACATAGAGAACAGTGCCAAGCAAATGCCCACCGAATATCACCGATGCAAAAATAAAAATCAATAATTTATGCTTGGTAATTGAACTAAAGTTAATATGTCTCATAACTAATTTAGATTTTTTAAAATTTTTACTAAGGGGTTTTCAATATTAGCTCTGGCAGAAATATCGATTTTTGATATCACTTCTATGTGTCCAAATTTTTCAATTTTTTCTCTTATTTCCGACGAGGTTGTAGCCGATATGACAACACAAGGAATATCTTTTAAATTTTCGTTCATTTTAATCTTTTCAATCAGATCTACACCATTAATAAAGGGCATGTTAATATCCAAAATTGCTAAATCAATTTGATTGTTACTCATAATTTGCCAAGCTTCATTGCCATCCTCAGCCTCAATAATCTCGGCATCAGGCAGAACTTCGTTAATTACCTTTCTAAAAACTTCTCTAGCAAAAGGTTCATCATCTACAACTAAAAGCCTTTTCATTTTTCGCTCCTTTATAAATGAATAACTATTTAATTATTTGTGACAACATAGCAATTCCATAACACGTGGAACGATATCTTCGAGAGGTAAAGTTTCATCAGCTAGATTATTTTTTATCACCTGTTGGGCCATGCCGAAAACAACCGAGGTGGCTTCGTTTTGCACTAAAGTTCTGCCTCCCGACTCTTTAATGGCTCTCATGCCTACCACACCATCTTCTCCCATTCCGGTTAAAATTACACCTATAATATTATGATTGTAAATTGGCACCAACGAAGTCATCATTTTGTCCACGGTTGGACGTAATTTCCATTGAGGAGGATCTAAGGTAAGTTTGACTTTAGAATAAACTTTATTGCCGGAGTATTCGGGTTCAAAGATCATATGCCTATCGCCCGGTGCTAACAACGCCACTCCTGCTTTAATTATATCTCCTTCGCTTGCCTCTTTAACAGTAATCTCTGACATATTATTTAATCTTTGCGCAAATTTTGGAGTGAAATCTTTTGGCATGTGTTGGACGATAGTTATTCCAGCTGGAAAATTTTTAGGGAATTGAGTAATAATTTTGCTTAAAGCTTCCGGACCGCCAGTTGATGTGCCGATAGCCACTACCCTTAAAGGATCGAGCACTTTAATAGTGGCATGCGTTTTAGTTCTAACTATATCAATTTTTAATTGAGCATATATTTCAGCAACTAACTCTTCTCGAATGCTAGTTATCTCTTGATCTGATTTTGGTTTTAGAACAAAGCCTACCGCCCCCGCTTCTAGCAAGGGAACAATGTCTTTTACCATAGCTTGATCATCTCTAGTAAAGACAATGGTGGGTAATTTAGGTGAGTTAATGTCTTTTAATCTCTTAATGCCCTTTTCTCTAGGCAATGGAATATCCACCACCAATAAATTAGCTTTAGATTTAATTATTTCGTGATGAATGTCTGTATGATCCGAGCTGTCGCCAACTACTTCAATATGATCTTCCGGTTCTAAAAGCTGTTTTAAAGCATAACGAACCATCACATTATCATCAATTATAAAGACTTTTGCTCTATCCATTTTGCTCAATTTCGCCTACAAGCTTTTGGAAAATTGCTTTGATTTGATCGGGTTGAAATGGTTTGGGAACAAAACCGTTAGTTCCTAGTTCATTGGCTTTAATCACCATCTCTTCCTGTCCTACACTAGTTACTACAACTACTTTAACATTAGAGTCAATTTGTCTTATCTCCTCCATTGCCATAATACCATTTTTTACCGGCATAATAATATCTAAAAAAACGATGCTGGGGCGATGCTCCCGAAAAAGCTCTACCGCAACATCCCCATTTTCTGCTTCTAGCGTTTCCAAATTTGGATCAACTTGATGCAAAGCATTTTTAATTATTGTCCTCATAAATTCCGAGTCATCGGTGATCAAAACTTTCATAATGGCTCCATTATTAATTATCATTTTAAAACGCTAGAACCACCCTAGCAGTCCTAGTTGCCAGGGTGGCGCTACTTTCGCTTTGACAGATAAGCTTTTATGCTTTAGCTTCTGCCGTCGAATGAACCGGTTTTGCATGATGATCAATTTTTTGTGAAATCTCTTCGGCTTTGTCAGCTTCCTTTTCCTTGGTAGATTGAATTTTATTTAAGACATCTTTTGATATCATTCCGCCACCGTTATCGCCTCCTGAAACATGGCTACTAACGCTAGGTGCAGACACCTCATCATTCATGTCAACCTTAAATTTGCGAATCATATTGCTAAGCTCTTCTGATGTCGAAGCAAGCTGTTGGGCCGCAGAAGCTACTTGTTGAATTGAAGAACCAGTTTGCTGAACTCCAGCCGACATCTGTTGTGATGATGAAGCAGATTGTTGTGCAACAGCCGATACGGAGTCTATTGCCGAACCTATCTCCTGAACCTTAGAGCTAATCTGCTCTAATGATTGTAAAGCTTGAGCGACAACTTGTCCACCCTCTTCTACTTCCTTCTTACCACTTTCCATGCTAGATACTGCATCGTCTGTAGAAGCTTTGATCTCCTGAATTAATTTTTCGATATCCTGAGTAGCATTCTGAGATTCCTCTGCCAGTTTTCTAACCTCATCAGCAACCACTGCAAATCCCCTGCCTGCCTCACCAGCACGAGCCGCCTCAATTGCCGCATTAAGGGCTAGAAGATTAGTCTGCGAAGCTATTGAATTAATAGTGTCAACTATCTGCACAATCTGCTGACTCTTCTCGCCTAAAGCTGTTACAGATTCAGCCGAATGGTTTACCGCACCAGCCAAAGTCTGCATTTTATCGCCAGCACTTTTAGCCGCCGCCGCACCTTTAGTGGATTCATCAGTTAAAGATTTAGTGTTATTAGAAACATCAGTAGTCTGTTTAGCTAAATTTTCGCTTCCAGAAGCTACTTCTTGAACACCACTAGAAATCTGTTGAGTGGCCGCATTTACCTGCTGGGTAGATGAAGCTAACTGCTGAGCAGTGGCTGAAATAGTAGTAGCATTTTTAGTTACACTAATTACAAGATTCTTTAAACCAGCTACCATAGAGGAAAAGGCCTCAGCCATTTTACCGATTTCATTTTTGCCGGCATCGTTGTATGCTTCGACTGTTAAATCTCCATCTGCCACTTTTTGCATCTTGTTCATTAATATTTTAAATGAAGAAATTAAGGTATTAGAAAATAGAAACGATATTGCAATACCTGCCAACACAGCCACTGCGATCACCCAAATGGTTGTGATTCTAGTTGAGTTATAGCCATCCATAAAATCATCCACATAAGCACTAGCGGCAATTGTCCAACCTCTATCTGCTATGTAACTTACTGCGGCAAATTTATCTTTTGCGGCCGCATCACCCTCATTCTTCCAGCCGTAGTAATGGACAACAGAGTCGCCCTCTTTAGCTGTTTTCGCTTTATTTACTAAGTCTTGAATCATAAAATTGCCATCAGCATCTTTTGTTTCCCAGACATTCTCTCCGTCTCTTTTCATACCTGCTGATAAAACATATTTGCCTTCATTATCTAAAATAAAGATATAGCCGGTTTTACCCACTACCACTTTAGACAAGCCCTCTCTTACCATACCAATGTTGCTAGTTTCGTCTAAACCGGCAAACATTACCGCTACAATTTTGCCGTCTTTATCTTTTAATGGACTATACGAAACATAATGATTCTTGCCCACAACAACAGCAGTTCCGTTGTAAGGTTTGTCTGAAATTATTGCCTGATACACTGGTGAGCTAGTCGGAATAAAGGTATTTATTGCTCTTGCGCCGGCTTCGTTAGTGACATTTGTAGAAATTCTAAGCAAACCCTGTGGGATAACTTGTAAAATTGTCGTTACGGCGCCGGTAGATTTCTGAACGCTGTCAACCAAAGCGGTATCTCCATGCAATACCGACCCACCAGCTCTTAATACGGGTAGTTCAATTTGGCTTACTGCTTTTGATTCCTGATCTGTTACGCTTACGGTTTTTGTGTCGGGACCTGCCGATAAAGCGCCGATATTTTTAAGAGAAGCAGTCGCGCCCTCGACATTTTTTGAAAGTGTAGCCTCAATTATCGAATCAGTATCAACAATTTGATTTAGGGCAAGTTTTGTCTGTGCTTTAATTGAGTTTTCTGCTTCTTCTAACGAACCTTTTTTATTGCTATTTAAAGCAATAAGACCGAGTGTTAGCAAACTTGCTACCACCAAAAAAGTACATATTATCATCAGTTGCCATCTGATGCTAATATTCTTTGTTAATTTCATTTCCGCCTCCTAAATAATAAGATATTTATATTGATTTACTATTTTGAGATGCCGCCTGTATGGCTTCCTCATCTAAAATTTTTTGGAAATCCAACAAGATTATTATGCGCTCATCGACCACTGCTACGCCTTGAACATAATCTGTGGAAATTTTGCTTTGGTTAAAACCTTGCGCCGAAGTAATTTTATTTTTGGGAATTTTCATGACACTTGTAACTTCATCTACCATAATTCCAAAAAGAGCATCATGTGAACGCGTAAGTATAATGTAGCGATCTTTTAAATTGACGTCGCCTTGACGGTGCAAACCAAAACGACTAGCCAAATTAATTACTGTCGCCACAGTTCCACGCACATTAATTATACCGGCAATATACTCCGGAACATTCGGAAAAGCAGTAATATCGCCAGTTGGAATTATCTCTTGCACTTCAAGTATCGGAGCCGCATACTCCTCATCCTCAAGCTTAAAAACCACTACCTGCTCGGTCTCTAAACTGTCTTCTTCTTGTCCATTGATATCGTGAGATACCTTAGGAGTTTCGACAGCTTTATTCTCTTGATTGTTATCTCCCATCGCGCTGTTTTGGTCACTCCCGTTTGGAGCTTGGTTTTGATCGCTTGTTGATGCGTTGACGTTCTCATCGCTCTGCATCTTTTCCCTCCCATATTTAAAACTAATGCATAACATTTGCTATTATTACTTGTATTATAATAAATAATATTATCTCGCAACAATTGAAATGACCAGTCGGTTTCTTAT
>CAZLCL010000034.1:6227-8785 GCA_964558315.1 uncultured Candidatus Saccharibacteria bacterium | reverse complement strand
TTAAACTAAAAAGTAAAGATGATGTTGTAGAATATCAATTAGTTGGAAGTGACGAAGCCGATCCTCTAAGCGGTAAAATTTCAATCGAATCGCCTATTGGTAGCTCTCTTCTTGGCCATAAAGTCGGAGAAAAGATTGAGGTTTCGACTCCAGCGGGTATAATAAACTACGTAATTAAAGAGATAAAATAATAATTGCGCTAAGAAAGCCGCTTTTAAGAGCGGTTTTTCTTTCTTTTTCTCTCCGATATTTTATGCTAGAATAAGATCAATTCTATCTATATCCATATTAGTTTTACATTATAAGGAAAAAAATGGAGCAAGGAACAGGCAAATCAGAAGCTGATATTATTAAGGTAAGGCAGGCGAAGATTGCCCGGCTGAATAAACTTGGTGCGCTCCCCTATCCGTCTAAATCATTTAAAAATTACTCTAATGCGCGGATTGTGGAAATTCATCAAGATCTAATTGAAGCTAATGAAAAGGTTTATTCAGCTGGCAGAATCAGTGCCATTCGTGGTCACGGCAAGCTTAGTTTTGTTGATATTAACGATCAGAGCGGTAAGCTTCAACTAATTTTACGTGCAGATGAACTAAAAGATGATATAAAAATTGCTGAACTTTTAGATATCGGCGACTTTATTGAAGCTTATGGCAATGTCATAATCTCAAAAAGTGGCGAAGTCTCAGTTTTGGCAAATAGTTTAAGAATGTTAGCAAAATCTGTTCGTCCAATGCCAAGCAATTGGTATGGGCTCAAAGATGATGAAACTAGGATGCGAAAAAGATATTTAGAGTTGGCTCAGAGCCCCGAAGCGAGAGAGCTTTTTGTAAAAAAATCACAATTTTGGAATAAAACCAGAGAATTTTTAAGCAGTAAAGGTTTTTTGGAGGTAGAAACTCCGGTTTTAGAATTAACTGCCGGTGGCGCCGATGCCAACCCCTTTGTTACTCATCATTCTGCGCTGGATATTGATGTTTTTTTACGGATTTCAATGGGTGAATTGTGGCAAAAGAGATTACTGGTCGGGGGATTTGATAAAACTTTTGAGATTGGTCGTCAATTCCGTAACGAAGGCATTAGTCGCGAGCATCTGCAAGACTACTCTCAAATGGAGTTTTATTGGGCTTACGCCAATTATGAAGATTCTATGGCGTTAGTCGAGGAGATGTATAAATTTTTGGCTTTCGAAGTATTTGGCACTTATCATTTTACTATCAACAATATGGATATTGACCTAAATCGAGAGTGGGAACATATTAATTACACAGAAAGAATCAAAAAAGATTTAAAGATTGATGTATTATCAGCTAATAATGCGGAGTTATCAGCTAAGATTAAGGAGTTAAAGCTGGAACACAAAAAAAGCGATACGCGTGGTCGCATGATTGATACATTGTGGAAATCAATTCGAGGTAAAATTGCTGGGCCAGCCTTTTTAGTTGACCATCCGGTAGAGGTATCGCCCTTAGCTAAAAGAAAAAAAGATAATCCTAAATTAGTAGAGAGATACCAGATTATTTTAGGTGGCACAGAAAACGGCAATGGCTATAGTGAATTGAACGATCCACTTGATCAAAGGGCTAGGTTCGAAGAGCAAGCCAAAATGCGTGAAGGTGGTGATATAGAAGCTCAAATGCATGATAGGGATTTTGTTGAAGCTCTTGAATACGGCATGCCACCGGCAAGCGGCTTTGGTTTTAGTGAGAGACTTTTTGCAACTTTTGCAGGTAAACCGGTTCGGGAGTGTGTGCTGTTCCCGTTGGTAAGACCAGAATTCACAGCTTCTTTTGAGCCATTAAAATTGAAGGTCAATATCCCTGAAATCAAGGCGTCTGCGAAATATAAATCAAAAGAATAAATTTATCGAGACGACATTGAAAAAGAAAAATTATATTTTTATCCTGTTGATTTCATCCGCCTAGCGGCGGGAAATAATTAATGTTTTTAATTGCATGATTATTAATTTTTTAAAATCTAAATTCTAAAATTTTAAATTATCCCGAAGGGACTAATATGCTTGATATCAAATACATCCGTGATAACGCGGAGGAAGTAAAAGAAAATTGCAAAAATCGTCTGTGCGATGTTGATATTAACAAATTGCTCGAGCTGGATAATCAAAGGCGCACTTTATTGCAAAAAATTGAAATCTTGCAAGCAGAGCGTAATAATGCTAGCAAAACCAAGCCGACACCAGAAACTATTGAAAGAATGAAGGGAATTGGTGAAAAGATAAAAAAACTTGAGACGGAGCTTAAACCTATTGTTTTAGAGCATAAAGAGCTTTGGTATAAGGTGCCAAATTTGACTCACTCCGAAGTTAAGGTCAGTAATAACGAAGATGATAATCCAGTTGTTGACACTTACTTGGAGCCTACAAAATTCGATTTTCAGCCACTTGATCACGAAGAGTTAGGCAGAAAACTGGATATAATAGATTTTGACCGTGCTACTAAAGTAAGCGGCGCCAAATTTTATTATTTAAAAAATCAATTAGCAGTTTTGGAATTTGCTCTAATTCAATACGCTTTTGAAACCACCATTAAACATGGTTT
>CAZLCL010000034.1:0-6127 GCA_964558315.1 uncultured Candidatus Saccharibacteria bacterium | reverse complement strand
TTTTGGAATTTGCTCTAATTCAATACGCTTTTGAAACCACCATTAAACATGGTTTTATCCCCTTTTCTACTCCCGACTTAGCCAAACGAGAAGTGCTAGAAGGACTTGGTTTTAATCCTCGTGGCGAATCCACTCAAGTTTATAATATTGCTGATTCAGAACTTTGCCTTATTGGGACTGCCGAAATTACTATGGGCGGTTACCATATGAATGAAGTTATTAAAGAAGATGATTTACCCAAAAAATATGTGGCGGTTTCCCACTGTTTCCGCACCGAAGCAGGCAGTTATTCAAAATATTCTAAAGGTATCTTTAGAGTTCATCAATTTACTAAGATTGAAATGTTTCAATATGTAATGCCAGATAAATCAGAAGAGGCACATAAAGAAGTTTTAGAAATAGAAAAAGAAATTTTTAGGGGTCTAAAAATTCCATTTAGAGTTGTTGATCATTGCACTGCTGATCTTGGTTCCCCCGCTTTGCGCACTTACGATTTAGAGGCTTGGATGCCGGGCAAACCAGCTAAAGATGGGAGCAATGGTGACTGGGGGGAGATTACCTCAGCCTCCAATTGCACTGATTTTCAATCTCGTGGCCTTAATATCAAATTTGAGGATAACGAAGGTAAAAAAGATTTTATTCATATGTTAAATGGCACCGCAATTGCTGTGGGACGCGCTATTATTGCAATTATGGAGAACAATCAACAAGCGGATGGCAGTATCAAAATCCCCGAGATACTCCACAAATGGACAGGTTTTAAAGAGATTAGAAGGTAGTTATTATGCTATAACGATTAAAAATAAATCATATCAACCGGTATGATTTATTTTATAATAGATTTCTACTTTTGTAGATCTATACCCTTATTTGCTGATAGCAAGATCTAATATCTAATTAATATTAATAATTTTTTGGTATAATATAATTGAGCTGGACAATTGAATAGCCCAAAACTTTTCTCGAAAAGAGATTGGCATAAGTGGGCAAGATCTTTAATAATTTGTTTTGGAGGCAGAATGAAGGTTTTAATTAAGACCAAGGGAGTAGTGTTAACCTCTAAGCAGAAATCTCAGATCGAAAGACAGATTATGAGATTGAAAAGGTTTTTACGTGATGTCAGCCCAGTTAATGTGGAAGTGAGCTTTATAGATCAGAGTGGCCCAAATAAAGGGGGAGTAGATCAAGCAGTAAATATCAAGGCAGTATTACCAAAAGAAACGATATTTATCGAGGAGATAGACGATAGAGCCATGAGAGCTTATCAATATGCCTATAGAACGTTTGAGAGAAAATTGCGAAGATATTGCGACAAGTTATCACTAAACAGCCGCAGACAACATAGCAAATTTAAATCTGTAATAAATGTTGTCGGAGGAGCAGGTAAAGTTGTTGGCGGGACAATAGGTAAGATTGTGCCCAGTAGAAAAAAATAACTAAAAATTTTGTTTATAATGGAGTGAATGATAATTAACTTTTATAGATAACAATAAAAATTGGATCAATTAATTAAAAACAGAATTAGAGACAGCAAATCAATTGCCTTACTGGCACCATCTTTTCCTATAGATTTTGAATATCCACAAATAATTGCAATGCTAAAATCTCTTGGATTTGATATGGTCACAGAGTTAACTTTTGGTGCCAGAATGGTGAATTGGTGGTATGTAGATTATATTAAACGAAATCCCGAACAAAAATATTTCATTGCCTCTCCCTGCCCGACTTTGGTAGCTTATATTAAGTCCAGGCACCCCAACTTGGTGCAATATCTTATGCCTTATGCGTCACCGATGTTGTCTGAGGCTAGAATCATTAAACAACACTATCCAGAGTATCTCAATTTTTTTATTTCGCCATGTATCGCAAAAAAGACGATTGAAGCCCCACTTTACCCGGAGGTAATCAGTGGAGTAATTACCTTTAAAGAGCTCAAAGATATATTCAATGAAGAACGAATTTATGAGCAAAAATTTGATCAGCAATATCAATTTGATTCATTAATTCAAGAATATACAAAAATTTATCCGGTTTCTGGAGGTTTGGCGCATACAGCTCATTTGTTAAAAGTGTTCAAGCCGGAGGAGATACTGATTGACGACACAATCGCCCGTATAGAACCGGTGTTAACGGAGATGGAGGAGGGCAAAACCTCGTATCGTTTTTTAGATATTTTAAATTGTGATGGCGGATGTATTGGCGGCCCGGCAATTATCAATCAACAGTTAAGCAGAGACGAAAAAAAATTAAAAGTAAAAAGATATGTTGATCTTGCTGGCAAAAATAGTTTGGGAGCACATCGTGGCAGATTGAGCTATGCTGATGGAGTTGATTTGGGAGTCAATTTCAATTTAAAAAAAACTGAATAATTTTGCAATTAAAATTTTATAAGGATTTAAAGACATGGGAAAAATTTATTTGGGATTGACTACGATTTGGGGTTCCGATTGGAGAGAAAAAATTCGCGAAATAGATTCTTTGGGCATTTCCGAGTTAGCCCTTTTCCCTACTGTGCTAGAGCCAGAAGAGCGAAAAGAGTTTTATAATTTGCTTAAAAAATCAACTCTTAAAAAAGCGCCATTTGTTCATCTTAGAACGGATATGGAGAGGTGGGAGATTGATTTTTTTATTGAGAGATATGGAGCAGAGGTTTTTAATATCCATCCCGGATCGGAGGCTATAGAATTTTTAAAAATGAACAACGATTTGAGTAGTATGATATATACTGAGAATTGTTTAGATATGTCAAATTATGAGGAAACCCTTGCTTTATCGGCTGGAATTTGTTTAGATATCTCTCATTATGAGGATTTTGCAATTAGACAAAACACTCCGGGGCAAGAAAAATTTAAGGAGCTTTTGAACGAATATACTGTAGGTTGTAGCCATTTATCGGCAATAAAAGAGAAGAAGTATAAAGCCTTAACTCATGGTGAGGAGTTGTTGGTTTACGAATCTCATACTTTAGATAACTTCTCAGAGATGGAGTATATTAAACAACATAAGCAATATCTTGGTAAATATAGCGCAATTGAACTTAGCAACAGTTTAAAAGAACAAATTAAGATAAAAGAATATTTAGAAAAAATACTTGCTTGATCGCAATTTAATTGTTTTCACTCCTTATTAGTGCTAAAGTTGTAAACAGACGGTTAATTCTTTTTTATAGCATAAATACCGTTTGGTTTTTTGATATTTTATGATTAATTATTACACTTTAACTAATTATTAGTTATTGATTTTTTGGTTATTACTTTAAGGAAAATTATATGGGAATCTTAGACAAATTGGTGGGCAGTTCTTATCAAAAGGTTATTGGAAAGCTTAATCGAATAGTCGAACAAATCAACTCTTTAGAAGATGAAATTAGCAAATTAAAAGCAGAGGATTTTGCTCAAAAAACCGCTGATTTTAAAGAAAAATTTAAATCGGCATCTGGTGATTACGAGTCCGAAAAAAGGATATTAGAAGAGATTATTCCAGAAGCCTTTGCTTTAGTGCGAGAGGCGTCTAAAAGAGTATGGGGCGAACGCCATTTTGATGTTCAATTAATTGGCGGTTTGGTATTGAATCAAGGGAAAATTGCAGAGATGAAAACTGGTGAAGGAAAAACTTTAGTAGCCACTCTTCCTTTGTATTTGAACGCTTTGAGCGGGCGTGGGGCTCATCTGGTTACGGTCAACGATTATCTTTCTAAACATCAGGGCGAAGGTATGGGAGAAATATACCATTATTTAGGTTTATCTACCGGTGTCGTGCAGAGCAATCAGACCACCTACAAATTTCAAAAAACCAAAGATTATAAGCATTATTCGGAGTGTGACGGATCTAATCTTGTTTCTTGTTCACGTAAAGATGCGTATGCTTGCGATATTACTTATGGCACAAATAATGAATTTGGTTTTGATTATTTGCGCGATAATATGGCGCCGAATTTGGAATCTTGCGTTCAACGCGAGCTGAATTTTGCGATTGTTGACGAAGTTGATTCAATTTTAATTGATGAAGCTAGAACTCCCTTAATAATATCAGCTCCAGCGGAGGAGTCGGCTTCTTTATATCAACAATTTGCTTCTCTTGTGCCGAATTTAAAGGCCGAACAGGATTATTTAATAGATGAAAAAGATCGAGCTGTAACGCTTACAGAATCGGGTATCGCCGCTATGGAAAAAATGCTGGGGATAAGCAATATTTATAACAATGATAGCATTTCACTTGTGCATCATTTGGAGCAAGCGCTTAAAGCTCATGCTTTGTTTAAAAAAGATAAAGATTATGTTGTAAAAGATAACGAGATTGTAATAGTGGATGAATTTACCGGACGCTTAATGGTAGGCAGGCGTTATTCAGAGGGATTGCATCAAGCCATAGAAGCTAAAGAGGGAGTAGAGGTCAAAAGAGAATCGCAGACTTTGGCGACAATTTCTTTTCAGAACTTATTTAGAATGTATCGAAAACTCTCAGGCATGACAGGAACAGCCGCTACCGAAGCTGAGGAATTTTATAAGATATACACGCTGGATGTGGTTGAAATCCCCACCAATAAGCCAATGGTAAGATCGGATCAGAATGATCTGATTTATAAAGACCAATCTGCCAAGTGGCGAGCTATCGTTGAGAATGTTAAAGAGAAAAATCAAAAAGGACAGCCGGTATTAATTGGCACGGTATCTGTTGAAAAAAATGAGATGGCTTCAAAATTGCTCAAGAAGGCAGGTATAAAACATGAGATATTAAATGCCAAACAACACGAGAGAGAGGCAAAAATCATTGCCAAAGCCGGCAAAGTCGGAGCGGTTACGGTCGCGACCAATATGGCTGGTAGGGGAACGGATATAAAGTTAGATCTGGAAGCCAAAAAATTGGGTGGTTTACATGTGGTTGGCACAGAAAGGCATGAAGCGAGGCGAATTGATAATCAGTTAAGAGGACGCTCAGGCCGGCAGGGTGACCCCGGTTCCAGCCAATTTTATGTTGCGCTTGATGACGATTTGATGCGAATTTTCGGTGGCGAAAGAATTAAGAATATCATGGAGAGATTTGGTTTGCCTGACGATATCCCGATAGATAATAAAATGATTACTAAATCAATCGAGTCGGCACAAAGAAGAGTCGAGGGTCACAATTTTGATATCAGGAAGCATTTGGTTGAATACGATGATGTAATAAACAAGCACAGAGAGATTATATATAAGAAAAGACGAAAAATTCTAGAGGGTGATAACCAAGAAATTGAAGAATCAAAGAATCGAGAGAAAGAAGTTGAATCATTTGAAAATTGGCAGGAAAAAGAGCAGAGACCACAGAGCTTGCGGGATGAGATAAAAGCAATTATTGAGGATGAGATCGAGCGGATTTGTAATATTTATACTGGGGATGACGAGATAATTTTGCGCGAAGCAAAAACAATTCTAGGAGAGGTAAAATTAGAACAGGCAGATTTTGAGTATATATCAAACAAGGCGATGGAGATATATAACGAAAAAGCTCAAAGATATGGCGATATTATGATGACTATTGAAAAGAGCATATATCTGCGCTCTATTGATCTGCATTGGGTGGCGCATCTTACAACTATGGAGGAATTGCGTGGCTCAATCGGTTTGCGAGGTTATGGACAAAGAGATCCTTTGGTTGAGTATAAGCATGAGGCTTATAAACTTTTTAACCAGCTTTTATCGTCTATCGAAAGTAGCGTGGCCAGGACCATGCTAAAGGTTGAGGTAAGTGTGCAACCAACTATGCCAATTAAGAGAAGACCACTAGAATATATCAAGCCAGATGAAGATCGCATAGGAGACACGGATACTCAAGAACTGAAGAACACAGAAACAGAAGAACAAACAGTTGAAGACAACCGAGAAATCGAGAAATCGAGAAATCGAGAAAACGATTCAAAAATGGGAGTGGCGAAGCAGTCTGATTCGGACCAAACTGCCAACCACCAACCGCAAACCGCTGACTCAAGTGGCGTAACCACTACAATCCGCACTGCCGGCAAAACAGTTTTTGAACGAATGTCAGCTAGTGCTGGTAAACAAGGCACGGTGCAGAATAAAGCCGGTAAAGTTGGTCGCAACGACCCTTGCCCCTGTGGTAGCGGCAAAAAATATAAAAAATGTTGTGG
>CAZLCL010000033.1:2278-8827 GCA_964558315.1 uncultured Candidatus Saccharibacteria bacterium | reverse complement strand
AAATATCAAAATTTTCTTGATTATCTAAACCCTGCCAAATGGTTCGCTCCTGAGCCGCAACCTGCTGGGTTATTCCAATCATCCTTTTAGAAGAAGCTAAATAGAATTAGAATAGATTTTTAGATAAAAAAAGTCTTTTTTTGTTACTGAAAATATGCTAATTAATAAGGTGATTGTAAAAATTTAATGGCGCAAAAAAATATATATATGTAGTCGGGGCTTAGATAAAATAACAATATAAATATTATTACCCCATAAAAGCCCTTGACAGAAATTGCTTAATAATATACAATGTTATAATCACTTAAAACAAAAGAGTGATGGCACATAAAAAACAAATATCAAAAGCGCGGAGGGCGCGAGTAGAAAGTAAAAAGTTCAAAAGTTTAAAGTCTTTTACAAAGTAGTCGCCCTTCCAATGGCGATTTTTTAATAATGCGAAACCAAAAGGATTTGCATGAGCGAGATGGGGCCAAGAAACGGCCGCTCCCACCGTTTCTTACAGGAAGATAAAATACTAATCGAAAAAACAAGTGATTATAAATTATCTTCCTCCCAGCTCGTTCCTGCAAAAAAAACTTAAGAAGAAACTTAAGAAAAAATTATCAGAAAAAAATCAGTAAAAACAAACAAACTGAAAAGAAAGAAAAAAACTGATAAAAAAACAGAAAAACAAAGAAAACAAAGAAAAAACCAGAAAAACAAGAAAAAAGCACATTAAAAAACAAAAAAAGCCCTACTATGCATAAAGCTACGAAGGGCAAGCAGGAAACAAAACAAAAACGAGGGATATAAGTCAAAAATATCTTTTGTTACCAAAAAGGTAATAAGGGATACCACAAACGACTTAAAATGCCATTTATGGTACCCCTCATGGGTGTAATTTATGTCACCGGGCAATAATTTAAAATATATTTGTTCCCGATAAGCTGACTAATAAATTGCACCCAGTCAAAAGAGCATCGTTTAGTCGGTGTTTTTTTGATTAAAAAAATAATTAATATACGAAAAACATTTAAATTATTTAAAATAAAGTTATAATATATTTTAGAGTAATTAAATAAAAGGAGAGTTATGAATAAGGGGAGCAAAAAGGCTTTTATTTCGATTGGTGTCATAATAGTTATTACTGTTGTAACGGCAATAATTGCTGGGGGAGGAACTTATTATGTTGTCCAGAACAGGGCAAATAAAGAGCTGGATAAATTAAACGACCAGATGAATGAACACCAAAAAAAGCTCGAAGAGGTGCAACAAAAGCTGGAGGAGGCACAAAATGCACAAGCAATAAATACAGAAATTACTGATGAAGAAAATTCAACAATTACTACGGACGAAACGGCCAATTGGAAAGTTTATCGTAATAAACCTTATGATTATTCAATGAAATATCCGGACGAATGGTCTGTAGTCTTGGGTCAAATAGGGGAGGCCGCCACATCTGATTCCGAGGCTGTTTCGTTTTTGGATCCGTCAGCTCATATTGAATCTCCAAACATATATATGAGTTCCGCCTCATCGGTCGCAAAAACAGTAGAGGATGCTTCTAGCGATTTATCTAGCCCAGTTGTAAGTAATGTAACATTAGGCAATGTCACAGCCACAAAAATTACTGGCGTGATTTCCAAAGACAATATGGGTGAAGGGGAGAGTCGGATTAGATATGTTATAAATAAAGGCAAGGGTTTAATCATTGAAATTTCTCCGACTGATGCGAGAATGGAGATTATTGACAAAATGCTTGACACTTTTAGATTGGCCTCATAATCAGACTCTCTTATACAAAAAAATATCTTCTCAATTTTTTCGTTTGAAGTTTGCTTTGGTATAATAAAGAGGGATGGACAAATTAAGTGATACTGTCCCGCCTGTTTTTTTGTTCCTTGCAAGGCGCATTTGTAATTTGGCTAAATTTTATTCTTAAAAATATCATATTGATATGATGGACATACTCAGCGGTTTAAACGATTGTCAAAAAGAAGCTGTTCTCCAAACCGAGGGACCTGTTTTGGTGTTAGCCGGAGCGGGAAGTGGCAAGACTAAAGCGCTGACGCATCGTATAGCTTACCTAATAAGAGAGAAGAAAATATCGCCATATAATATTTTGGCAGTTACTTTTACCAATAAAGCGGCTGGTGAGATGGCAGAGAGAGTAACGAAACTACTCTCAACAGAAAAAGAGAAGAATAAAAAAACAGAAGAACAAATAGGATTAGAGATAAATGAATCAAGAACCCAAAAAAGAGAAGACTCTTCGATTCCTCACAATGACAATCAAACGGAATCTTTCCATTTGGATCAGAATAAAATTAAGAGTAGGGAGAATATATATAATGATGAGGTTACCGCTCATTCGATAAATCGAGTGATCCATAATGACAAACTTTCTAATCTAAAACCAAAAACCTATAACCCGCAACCTATTCGCTTGCCTTGGCTTGGGACTTTCCATTCAATATGTGTGCGAATTTTACGCAGAGAGGCACATTTTATCGGATATGATAAAAATTTTACAATTTATGATGCTAACGATCAAAAGTCAATTATAAAGCGCGCGATGAAGGAACTGGATATTGATGTCAAAAATTTCAATCCTCAGGTGGTAGCATATTTTATCAGTGGAGCAAAAAACGAATTGATTAATTATCAAGAGTTTAAGAAATATATAAACTCTCCTATGGAAAAGGTAACCGCTGATGTTTATGAAAAATATCAAAAATATTTAAAAAATGCTAATGCTTTTGACTTTGATGATTTAATAATGAAGTGTGTCGAGCTTTTTCACAACAATTCTTCTATTCTGGAAAAATATCAAGAGATATTCAAATATATTTTAATTGATGAATATCAAGATACCAATCAAGCGCAGTATGTTTGGGTAAATCTTTTAGCAAAAAAACATAAGAATATTATGGTGGTGGGCGATGATTATCAGGCAATATATGGTTGGAGAGGAGCAAATTTTCGCAACATTTTAAATTTTGAAAAAGACTGGCAAGGCGCAAAAGTTATTAAACTAGAGCAGAATTATCGTTCCACAGAAACGATTTTAACTGCGGCCAATGAAGTGATAAGACAAAATAAAAATCGCACGGATAAATCATTATGGACTGAATGTGGTAGTGGCTATCCAATAACTGTTTATCAAGCGTTAAATGAGAAAGATGAAGCAGAATTTGTAGCGCTCGAGATTGGATCTTTGGCGCGAAGTCGGAGCAGGAAAGAAGAAAAGGAGTGCAATTGGAACGACTTTGCTGTTTTGTATCGAACTAATGCGCAGTCAAGAGCCTTAGAGGAGGTTTTTATGCGTATGAATATTCCCTACAGGGTTGTCGGAGGAGTTCGTTTTTATGAACGCAAGGAGATAAAAGATATTATTGCATATCTACGTTTGATAGTTAATCCATTTGATTTCGAGTCGCTTAGCAGAGCAACGAGTGCACCAACCCGAGGAATTGGAGAGAAAACTTTAGAAAATTATCGATTATCAATAATCGAAAACCAGTCAAATTACAATTATTCAATTCCTAAAAAACTTGAAGAATTTTTAAAAATGATTGCAGAGATAAGAGAGGTAGCATTTAATACAGAGCTGAGTGATTTGATACAGCACATTGCAGTAAAAAGTGGCTATAAAAGCTATCTATTGGATGGCACTCCGGAGGGTGAGGGGAGATGGGAGAATGTATTAGAATTGATTGGTGTAGCTGAATCAATTCCCAAGGATAGAAATTTACAATATCAATATAAAAATCAAGAAATAGAATCGGCAAATTTAAATGGTAACTTTGCAATTTTAACGGAATTTTTGGAGAGGGTGGCTTTGATACAGGATACTGATAATTATGATCTTTCTAGTAATGCGGTAACGCTAATGACTTTACATTCGGCTAAAGGGCTTGAATTTGAAAATGTATTTATAACCGGTATGGAAGAGGGGATTTTCCCGCACTCTCGTTCTTTGCAAGAGGCTGGTGAAATGGAGGAGGAAAGAAGGCTTTGTTATGTGGGTATTACTAGGGCTAAAATGAGATTATATTTAATTTGTTCTTTTGAACGTAATCTATATGGTCGGTATCAAGCCAATCCTGAGTCACGATTTATTTCCCATATACCTGAGGGATTAATAGACAGGATTTAAATTTACAAAAAGTGGCAAATATGATATAGAAGTATCATTCGGAGTAAAATGCGCACAGGGAGTGGCGTCATGGCCAAAGGTAAGGCTAAGGCGGTAATGCCCGCTTATCTGTGGGCAGAGGCAGTGTATCTGGCTCTTACAACGGCACTCTCTATGGCTGTGTTCGTGCTGTATCTGGGAGCGTCGTTGGCCGCCAGTGTGGTAGCATACCTCGCCACTTGTGGCGGGGTGGTTTTTTTCCCGCTGGCGGAGAAAGCTCGGCGCCGCGAGCCTTCGTTTGAAATGGCGGTCGCGGAGGCTGTAGTCGCCGTGGCACTAGTCGTGTTGGGCTACGCCGGAACAATCAGCAAAGCAGTATTTGTCGCGGCGATGTTGCCACTGCTTTTTGGGATGTTGTACTACCTAGTTTGGGACATGTCCCATAACACCTCCGAATGAGCACTCTGCCACCCGCCAGCCGGCTGGTGGCAGAGATAACCTTTTTGCCAAAAAATCTTTATTACAATAATAGTTTTTTTATTTTACATATTTCAATTGGTTAATTACTAATGGTAATTGTGATAAACTTGTATTTGGAATATGAATATACCAAGATATCTAATTACCTTGATAGCTGTGCCTATTTTGTTTTTTTCGGCTAAAGCATATTCAAAAAATTTCAATGAAAATGAGACTCATAAGCCTCAAAAACAAAAGGCATATTTAGTGGTTGACCAAAAAGCCTCTGGGCAAGTGATTAAAGTTAATGGATTTAGCAATGGTAAGAGTTTGCAAAAACTAACTGATGATTTGCAATTGATGATCTATCCAGAAGATAAAATTTCGCTTTTTCCTGATATATATTTGGAGATGGGGGGCGTGATTACTATCAACAGAGCTCCTAAAATTAATCTCTATGATGGCAAAAAATTACAGGTAGTAAGGAGCTGGCAGGGCACGATAGAAGAGCTATTTAGAGAAAGGGAGATCATTTTAGGAATGGAGGACAAGGTGTCTTTGCCTTTGGATTCTGCAATCAATGATAATATGGAGATAAAAATTAGCCGAGTTGCTAAAACGGTTATTATAGAAAGCGAAGAGATCGCTTTTAAAAAACTAAATAAAGATGACCCAGATTTAAAATACGGCAAAACTCGCTTAGAAGAGGGATCGGTCGGAAAGCGCGAACTAAAATATCTTGTTACCAGAATTGATGGGGAGGAAGTCAGCAGGACTTTACTTGAAAATAAAACAATTGTCTCGGCAAAAGATGAAGTTACATATACTGGGACCAAAATCGTTGTTCTTAGCTCTGAAAGAGGTTTTGCGACAATCACTACTGTGCCGAATTATATTGTCAGCGCAAAATATGCAAAAGGCACTTTAATCAGAATCACCAATAAAGCCAATGGTAGGTCAATTATCGTCACGGTTAACGCCACTTGGGGCACAGCAAAACCTCCCGAAGATGTGGTTTTGGATTTATCAATGAGCTACATGAATCAACTCGGCTGGAACGGTAGTGGCAAGGGTCCGTATGTATCAGTGGAAGAGATAGAACAGTGATTTGCAGATAATGTATTTTTAGCCTAATGTTGATATTACGTAAGTTTGATATTTTAATATTTCTTTTTATTATTAATATTGTTTCTAAAAATGACACATGCGAAAATAATTGAATTTTTCGGAATGCCTAAAGCTGGAAAATCAACACAGATTGAGATATTAGAGACCTATTTAAAGCGTGAAAAAAGGCGAAAAGTAAGAGTTGTTCACGAAGGAGCAAGAATTTGCCCAATTGACAAACAGGAGAGATTTCTTTTTCATGTTTGGAGTTTAAATAATACAATTAACAAAGTTATTGAAGCAAAACAACAAGATTTTGATTATATTTTAGTAGATAGAGGGATTATTGATCACATAGCATTCGGGGATGCGCTATTTCAAGCCAAGTTGATTAGTAAAAGCCAAAAAAACACTCTCGAAAAATATGCCAAAGAGTTTCTCAAGTTTGAAGATGTTGCGTTTTCTTGCGTGGTGCCCCCGGAGGAAGCGATAAGGAGAGAACAAAAGTATCATAAATCATTAGGAAGAGTAATAAATATGGATTTCCTAACTGTATTATTCAATAGTTATAATAATATTGATAAATATTTAGAAAATACTTATCATATTGACTGCCTTGATAAGCTTTCTTCGAATAGGGAAGCTATAGAGAAGATTTTAACTAAATTGAATCTTATTTAGAATTATCATGGATTTGACCAATAAAAGCGAACTAATAAGCTATTTAAAGCAAAATGGACTCTGGGCTAAAAAAAGCATGGGACAGAATTTTTTAGTTGATCGAGGGGTGCTCGATAAAATTGTAACAGCTGCTGATCTTAAGCTGTCAGATATGGTATTGGAGATCGGCCCAGGGGTTGGGG
>CAZLCL010000033.1:0-2178 GCA_964558315.1 uncultured Candidatus Saccharibacteria bacterium | reverse complement strand
TACTATATTACCTCCAAAATACTTGAAAAGTTTTTAACCACTGAGCATAAACCTGAATTAATTGTTTTTTTGGTGCAAAAAGAGGTAGCGGAACGTATTTGCGCAAAAACTGGGGATTTATCGCTTTTAGCAGTTTCCGTGCAATATTATGGCGATCCTGAGATAGTTGCGTTTGTGCCAAAAAATTCGTTTTTTCCTGTGCCGGAGGTGGATAGCGCCATCATAAAAATATCAAATATCAAATATCAAAAATCAAAAATGGATGAAAGGAACTTTTTTAAACTGGCAAAGGCTGGCTTTATGGCCAGGAGAAAGACTTTATTTAACAACTTAAAGGCTGGCACAAATTTAAATAGTGGACAGATTATAGAGCTATTAGATAAAATGGAAATAAGTAGAAACGCCAGAGCTCAGGAGCTTACAATAGAGCAATGGGCTGTGTTAGCAAGGGAAATAGAGGATAGCCGGTCTTGAGTTATGTAAAAGCTTTATTCATAATTCATTATTCTTTATTCTGTATTTTGACAGGTTGAATAGCCCTTCCTACGCTCGCTCCATGGCGAGCTACGGAGGGCGCCACAAACTAATAAATTTTTATTGAGTGGCGGAGGGGCACAAATGAATAAAAAAAATTTCTTCGAAAAGATAGTCGAATCTCCAGCCAAAGGGCTTGAGAAAACAGTTGAGGTTTCGAAAAATTTTGGACAGAAGGTAGCTGGTAAACCGATAGCTACTTTGCGCAGTTATTGGCACTCTTTGGGGCCCGGTTTGACTACCGGAGCTAGCGATGATGACCCTAGCGGTATAGCCACCTACTCTCAAACCGGAGCTCAATACGGTTATGCTTTTTTGTGGTTGTCGGCATTTACATTTCCTTTAATGGCTGTGGTCCAAGAGATGTGTGCCAGAATTGGCATGGTAACTGGGCGAGGTTTAGCGGGCAACATTAGAATCCACTTTTCTCGAAAAGTTTTAATATTTTGCACTTTGTTGCTGTTTATAGCTAATACATTAAATATTGGGGCCGATCTTGGAGCAATGGCAGAAGCAGTAAGGTTATTTTATGATATAAATTATCTTTTCTTGGTGGTAATAATTGCTTTATTTATCTTATTTTTACAAATTTATAGTGCTTATAAAAAATATGCCAACATTTTAAAATGGTTAGCTATGATTTTAATTGCTTATGTAATTTCCGCTTTATTAATTGAAGGATTGGATTGGAAAAATATTACCCTTAGTGCTTTCACACCAAATTTGACTATTACAAAAGACAGCACAATATTAATCTGCGCAATATTGGGCACAACAATTTCTCCCTACCTGTTTTTCTGGCAAACTTCTCAAGAAGTAGAAGAACGTATTGAACGCGGTTTAACAAATATTAAATTAAGACAAAACGACATAAATGATAGTGAAATTAAAGATATGCACTCCGATATTTGGAGTGGGATGTTCTTATCTAATGTAGTGATGTTTTTTATTATCGTTGCCTGTTCGGCAACTCTTAATGCTAATGGAATCACTAATGTAGAAACTGCGGCACAAGCCGCTAATGCGTTGCGCCCCTTTGCCGGAGAATATTCATATCTATTATTTGCTTTGGGTATTATTGGCACCGGTTTACTGGGAATACCTGTTTTAGCCGGTTCGAGCTCTTACGCTATCGCCGAAAGCTTTGGTTGGAGGCAGGGTTTACATTTTAGATTAAAACAAGCCTATGCTTTTTATGGAGTCATAATCATATCAATGCTCATAGGCATTGCAATAAATTTTATCGGCATAGACCCGATTAAAGCTCTGATATATTCTGCAGTAGCAAACGGTTTAGTGGCACCGATAATTTTGGTTTGTATTGTAATTTTGGCTTCCAGCAAAAAAGTAATGGGCAATAGAAAAAGCGGGTGGTTGGGTATATCCATCGGTTGGATTACAGTAGCGCTTATGTCTGTTGCTGGTATTGCCAGCATTTGGGTAATGTTGACCTAAACTACTCTAGTAAGATACACAGCTTAGAACGCGACAGAATTTCCTTAAATTTCTAATCTCAAAATACTAAACCCTATTATCTAATTTATTGGGGGTGACCCGCTTCCCGCCTTAAGGCGAGTCAGCGGGTTCTGTTCTGCGCTCTTTGCGAAAGTAGACGGATCGAAAATCCAGAAATCCGACCACTTC
>CAZLCL010000032.1:2393-9701 GCA_964558315.1 uncultured Candidatus Saccharibacteria bacterium | reverse complement strand
ATGATCTAACGAATCAGCCCTTGGTAAGTTTTTTGTTATCTAAATCATAGTTCTTGACGAAAGATTTAAGCCGTAATATAATTATATGACAAAAGATTAGATTAATATTAGCACATATAGGAGCATATTATGGGTGGATGTGGCGGATGCACCGGTTGCGATCCTAAGCCAGAGGATAAGTAATCGGAAGATATAAAAAACTTGCATTTCTGCAAGTTTTTTTATTGCATATCAATAATCTGCTGACAGATGGTCTCTGATTCGGCGATCGCATTTTCTACTCCTCTATCTTGAGGGAAAATGTGCGCCATGCTAGCGGCAAAAAATGGCGTGTCGGTAATATGACTTAAGGGCTTTTGATAATTTGTTTTAATTAATGGCTGAGTATTAGGATCTCGGACAATTTTTATCTCTTTTATCAAATTAGTAAAGCCGGGATTTATTGTGTTAAGCCAATTTTTGGCGATAGTGGAAACCGCGCTATCTTCCATTTGATAAAAAGACGATCGAGAAGAACAGTATTTTGCCAAATAAAGAATTACCTTTTGACTCAGGGGGGAGAGGTTGTTTTGTTCCACTACCACGCCGAATGGCGCTTCTTTATCTAACACATTAATCCAATAGTGAGAGCTAAAAGAGCCGCTTGCAGATATTATTACTCCTACACAACCCAAGTAATCAATAGGTGGTTGAAGGCTGGCAGAGAAAAGCTTGGAGTTGATTTTGGATGGCAGTGTGCTTAAACAGTAGTCAAATTTTTTAGAATTTATCTGAATTTTGTTGTCGATTTTTGCAATTTTTCTTACACACTTTGAAGTATAAATTTTGCCGCCTTTTTGTCTTACCACTTCAGTCAATTTTTCTGTTATTGAAAAAAACCCGTTTTTTGGGTAGATCAAAACTTCTTGTTTTATTCCTTTGCTTCGGTCGTTTAAACGGCCAATGAACCAACTGGCAGAAATATCTTTGGCGTATGCACCAAATTTATTTTCAAACAGCGTCTGCCAGAAGCTTTGCCAAGAAGCAAAACCAAGTTTAGCAATTATTATATTACTTGCACTAAGCTGTTTACAAGCAGAGGAGTCAGAAAATTTTAGCAGGAATATTGCTGACCCCATCCTTATTTTCTGAAAAAATGATAAACAGGGCAGTTTTAAATAATCAAATATCGTATTAAATGAGTAAATCTTGTTATTTAAGAGATACCCCATAGAAGATTTGCTCTGTTTAAAGTCGCAATTTAGGTTAAGTTCACGGCATAATTTTAGTAATCTTGTTTGTCCTCGAAAGAGATGATGGTAATACCTGTCAACCTTAGTATCGGCAATTCTTACTCCGCTCAGCAGGCCGCCTGTTTCCTTCTCTTTTTCAAAAATTTCCACCTTAAAGCCGAGTTTTAACAAAAAATAAGCGCTGGCAAGGCCACAAATTCCAGCTCCGATTATAGCGATTTTTTTATCCTTAAAAAAATTACTTTCTGATATCTCAAAACGGGGCTGGGTATTATTTTTACCCATTCTTAGACTGTCAATTGCCAGCTTGAGCATCTTTTTATAGGAAAAACCACTCTTGCCACTTGCTCTCCGTTTTCTTCGATAATTTAATATAAATTTATCGAATTTTAAAAATTGCACCTTACCCCTCAAAAAGAGGGGTTCCTTGGCAGTGTTAATAATCTGATCAATCGCCAGACGGTCTAAAAGATAAAACTCGCCAATTCTTGGGTTCAAATTATTTGATCGTAATAAATTTAAAATAAAATAATAGAACTTGGCTGAATAAATTTTGGTAAATGGGTCGTCTCTGGATAATCTTTGCGGTAAGACAATTTTATATCCTTTTAGCCAGAAATGGATCATGCGTGGTATTAACTCTGGCGGATCTTGCAGATCGCAATCAATTACAATTGCGGCTTGGCCGAGGCAATATTTTAAACCGACAAAAATGGCTGTCTGCTGGCCATAATTTTTATTTAAAGAAAAAAATTTAATTTTATTATCATTAGCGACTAGATTTGTAATAACTTTTAAAGATTTATCACTCGAACCGTCGTCAACAAAGATTATTTCGTAATCAACGGATTTCAAGACATTTTTGCTAATCTCTTGATAAAATATTTTAATATTATCAACCTCATTATAGATTGGAGCAATTATTGAAATTTTTTTCATTTGTTTAAAAATTAGATATAATTATAGTATTATTCATAAATATTGGCAGGGAATCAAATGCAAAACCAGAAAGCAAGATACCACATGCTCGATTTATTGCGTGGTCTGGCGGTGTTTTTGATGATTTTGGCGCACTCGGTTTATTTTTTTCACAATCGCGATAACTCATTTATACTAGCTCTTGAAACAATTGGTAATACCTTTTGTTACGTGGCATTTCTTTTAGTGTCTGGTGCTGTTTCCTATATTGCATATATTCATAACAACGATAATGCAATTGATAAAAAAAGAATTTTTAAACGAATATTAGTATTGCTTCTATCATATTATTTAATTGCCATATTTGTCGAAATAAAAAATGTAATATCTGCGGACGGTTTTGCTAAACTTAAGATAATCTTTGATATAATTTCGTTTAGATTATTGCCCTCCTACACTGAGTATATTGTGCCGTTTATAATTTATCCTGTATTACTGATATTTTTTAACAAGTTTTTTTCTTATCTGTCCAAAAAAATCACTGTTGTATTAATATTTTCAGTTTTAGTTTATTTATCCGGATATATATTATATCAGATTCCCGTAGAGGGTTATCTACTGCCATGGAAAGCCCTTTTAGCAGGGGCTGATGGCTATTTTCGTTTTCCGATTTTGCAATATTTTTCAATTTATGCTTTTGGCCTATGCTGGGGATACCGCTTAATAACACTCAAAAATGTCTCAGAAAAAAGAAAATTTGTTGGTCAATGTATAATAATTTTTGCGATACTGTCACTAATTATTATTTATGGTGGAAATAATTTAGCAATACCTTTAGGTGATATTTTGTTGAGATGGCCTCCAGCGCCGGGCTTTCTATTCTTGAGTTTAGCCTTGTCTTTTTTAGCGGCTTATATCATCTATCTTTTTAAACGATTTAGTGCTTTACCTGTTATGCGCGATTTTTTATTGGTGTTGGGGCAGAACGCATTTGCAATCTTTTGGGCTCATATCTTTTTACTTTCACTTTACGAAATGGCTCATGGCCCGCAGGTTAGCTCACTTGGCATGTTTATTTTGATGTTTTTGTTTCTAGTAATTGCTTCATTAATTTTGGCTACCGTATTACCTTTTAATTATCGGTTTGTGTTATGCCACATTAAAAAGTCCAGCGAAGATCAAGAAGAAGCATTGCAAAGATCAAGCATAATTAAACTAGAAGAAGAAATTGTTGCCGGTTCCAAAAAAGAGTATCGTCTTTTGCATAAATATTTTTTCCCGCACCCAGATGGCACGGCCAGAAGAAGAAAATTGATTAAAAAGAGGCATCTTATCGCCGGCATAGTAATTGGAGCCGTTGCCGCGATTTTGGTCTCTCCCTTAGTTGTTCAGGAAATTAAAACCTCAATTAAGAGAAATGCCAATATACATTGGTGGGACGACAGCTATGCTTTTAGAAAAAACCTCAAAATACATAATTTAAGTTCATTCAGCAATATTTCAGAGAATCAGGCTTTGAGTTTCGAATTTGATCACCAAAAATTAGTTGAGATGGGAGAGGCGCGACTTGATGGCGGAGATATAAAAATTCTCTATTACAATGGTAAAAATTATCAAGCTTTACCGTTTCTGGTAGAAAATTCATGGAGTTTACCGGCGACTCGCATTACTTTTTTATCGCAGAGCTTAATAAATGGTGGCGATATTAATGATTCTTACTTTATTTATTATGGTAATACCTTAGCAACAAATGACAAAGCTAGTTTTGATGTTAAACCAACATCAGCAGAATACTCAATTGAATTAGGCGATACCAAAACCCATGCTGTTACTGCCGAGGTTTCCAAAAAATGGAATTTAATCGAAGATCAAGACAGCGATCGAATAATCGAAATATATGGCAAGCCCAACATCGAGTTAGATAATGCTAAGGCGACTTATCAGATTATTGGGACCCAAATAAAAAGAGAGATGGCACTTTCTAGCGATGGGCTTTATTGCGCGGAATTATCAATTTCTGATTTATCAGCCGGCACTTATCAGGTGCAAATAGAGATAAATGATGAGGGAAATGTTTATCTAAGTCAAAAAGAGGGCTTCTTTGTTTCTTACCCGTTGTATATTGCTTGGACATACGACTGGGAGGGTTATGACGTGAGTGGTGCTTATTTAAATGCAACAGAAGATATTTCCAATGAATATAATCTGCCAATTACTCATTTTTTTAATCCTAGAATATATATTACCAATACAATTAATCAAGAAAGAGTAGAATATTTAACGGCTTGGCTTAAGAAAAGGTTGTCTGTCGGAGATGGTTTTGCTCTTCATCTGCATATGTTTTATGATTTCGTTACAGCGGCTGGTATTGAAGCCAAAAAGGAGCCAAGATGGGATAAAGCGGAGGGTGATGGTTACAGTGTTTTAACCTCTGCATATACGCAAGATGAAATGAAACAAATAATTTTTAAAGCTCTTCAGGAATTAGAGCGGCAAGGCTTGCCCAGACCGCAGGTTTATCGAGCCGGAGG
Organism: uncultured Candidatus Saccharibacteria bacterium; assembly: GCA_964558315.1. Classification (GTDB taxonomy): domain Bacteria; phylum Patescibacteriota; class UBA1384; order XYA2-FULL-43-10; family XYA2-FULL-43-10; genus MWCM01. The sequence goes on along the minus strand of CAZLCL010000032.1, from coordinate 5,020 downwards.
ATGGTTTGCTAATTTGGACACTCTTAAAGCCTTAGATGAGCTTGGTTTCGGGGCAGACAGCTCAGGACGCACAAAATACTCTTTTGGGCAAAATAATCAATCTGGACACTGGAATTTAGAATCAACAACTCAGCCTTATTTCCCCTCTCAGACAGATCAAAACACCTCATCTTTGAGTAACCATTTAAAATTGCTGGAGATTCCTAACAATGGCGCCGACTCTTACTGGTTTTCGGCCAGCCAGATGATAGAGAGATTCAACGCCAATTTTAATAGAATGCCACTTAAAGATAAAAAACAGCTGACATTTTTGTCTCATCCACATTGGTTTAAGCCAGATGAACAGGAAAGAGTAAGACAACTATTTAAATATCTCTCTCAATACAACAACAGCTCTGACTCGGGGCCGGTAATTTATGCAACTAGCCAGCAGATATTGGAATTATGGACAAAATGATGGGTATTTTGGAAAAATACTTTTCACAAAACTCATTAATAATTATATTTTATCTTTGTATAATTCTGATTTTTTTATTACTAATCGCGGTAATATGTTGGCTTAAATACAAAAAAAGGCATATAGACCAAGTCTTTTTTAATCCCATAATATCTTTATTAATGAGATATTGGGTCGCTTATATCGTTGTTCTTTTCTCCCTTTTACTTTTTAGCGCTCTAGCCGCATCTACCATTGCACCAAAAATTATTTCGCCTTCTGGCCCTGCGCTCGAATCAACTGTGATCTCGGCAGAAAATCCCCTGATCATTGAATTCAGCCGTTTTGTATCGAACAAAATTACACATGAGATTTCACCACCACTTGAGGGAAATTGGCAGATTAAAAATGACTTATTAAGAGGCAGATCGAGATTGATATTCGTTCCGGATGTCACTCCTGATTTGGCGACTAGATATACGATTAATCTCTCAAAAATTAAGAATATTTTAAGTAATAAGCAAAAGAATTATTTACTTAGCGTAGAGACACCAAAAATTCCCGAAATTATATCGGTGTCACCAGAAAACAACTCCGAAAATGTTTTACCCGAACAAAAATTTGTAATTAAAACGACATTAATTGTTGACAATACTGCAGAATTCTCCTTTGAATTTTCTCCGAATATAGAATTTGATTGCAAAAATGATGGCGACGAGTATCAAATAACTGCAAAAAACGGTTTTTCAAAAAATACCGAATATAATTTAAAAATATATCGATCTTTACAAAAATTCAGCTATGTTACAGGTTCAGTGATAGAGAAGCAGGAAAAAATTGAACTTGAATCTATTCACTTTAGAACGGTTGCTTTACCGGGGGTAAAATCAACATCTCCAAGCGGATTTGGAGTTATGGTGGACAGCAATATTGAAATAATTTTTAATCAGCCTGTGCAAAAAGAAAGCGTAGAGAGCAACTTTTCGATAACACCATCCATCGAGGGCGAATATTCTTGGAAATCTGACACAGAATTTGTCTTTGATCCTGCCTCAAATTTAACAAAAAATACTCTTTATACCGTGAAAATTTTAAAAAATGTTATTGCTTATGATGGTAGCGCAATTGAAAGCGAGATAATTTTTAGCTTTACAACTATCGGTTTTGTTGAGGTGAGCAGTTTTTCTCCAGTAAATGGAGCTAAGGGGGTAAGCGGGGATGCGCCGATTATTGTGACGTTTAATCAGAGTGTTGATCATGCTGAAGCTGAAAGCAAATTTTCTATTGAACCACTAGTATCCGGTAGTTTCGGCTGGGATGGCAACAGATTGATTTTTAGTCATCAAAATTTGGCTGAATATCAAAGCTACACAGTAAAAATTGATAGCGGGGTTAAAACTATTTACGGACTAGATTCCAACAAATCATTTACGACCACTTTTACCACAAAAATTTCTAATAAGGAATTAAATGTTCCTGCTTATCATCAAGCCCATATGTATACCTGTATGAGCTCAGCGGCACGAAGCGCTTTAGCTTTTAGGGGAGTCTATTTAAGTGAAGATGCGATTTCCAATCGAATAGGCTTTGATTCAACTACTTGGAGCGGCACTTGGAGCGAAGATGGGGCTGTTTGGGGCGACCCCTCCGCCGGAATTGTAGGCGATATTGATGGCAAAGCAAATAACATTGGTTGGGGATATGGTTCGCACTGGAGTCCGGTAGCGGAAGCGATTAACAGCTTTGGAAGAAGCGCCGAAATAAAAACAGGTTGGACAGTCGAGGGGCTGGCATCAGAAATTGAGTCCGGCAATCCAGTAATAATATGGTGGGTAAACGGTGTTTGGCCAGCTTACGAAGTTAACTGGAAAACTCCCGGTGGTAAAAGTGTTCGTGGAGTGAATTCGATGCATGTCCAGGTGGTTAAAGGGTTTACTGGTAGCGCTGGAAATCCCCAATCCTTTACGGTAACAGATTCCGGCTATGGTTATCCCGGGCGTAGTTATGATCTTGCTACCTTTAAGGCTAAATGGAGCTGGTTTGGAAACACAGCGGTAGTAGTTCGATGATATTCACAAATGGATGACCAATAATCCAAATAACGAATGACGGATAGGAAAATCATGACAGATTTACTTTATAAACAATTGTCTTACAAAATAAGCGGATTGATTTTTGAGGTAGATAACAC
>CAZLCL010000032.1:0-2293 GCA_964558315.1 uncultured Candidatus Saccharibacteria bacterium | reverse complement strand
TATAGGTTTACTAGCACAGGAGTGAGAACTAAGCGTATCCCAAACTACTATTAGCTATCTGCTATTGTTGATTTTGATTATTTGAGTAATATTAGTTATTCGTCATTTGGTTAGATTTGTTATCCATTTGTTGAGTGTAAACTACCACTCCTAAATTGCTGTCCCAATAAATCGGTTTATAGTCCTCAAAAATATATCTCTGGAGGGTTTTAGCGTAAGGATAATTACTATCTGCAGGCCAGACTATTAGATGCTCTGACCGTTTTAACGTCTCAATCGTTTTTTCTTCCGCTTGTTCGCTCCAGTCGCTAATTTCAGTAATGTATAAATATTGATTAGGGGGCTGATTCCCAGTCAAAAAATACATACCAGTAAACTGGTTTTCGGCATAAATCGGTATTTTCTTGTGCCTTAAAAAATTTACTATTTTATGTTCCGCCAAATATTTTGGATAATTTCGGTGCCAAAAATTATGGCTAAAAATCAAGCAAGATATTAAAATAAATCCCAATAATATTTTGTCAAATTTTGTTTGAAAGCCACATCTTAAAATGCTAGATGCCACAATCGCCACAAAAGGGGCGACTTGTAACCAATAATGAGGATAATGGCGGCTAAAAAACAGAAAGACTGGAAGCGTTGCCAACAAGGCAATTAACAATAACGGATGACGAATTTGCCAAACGACTGATGATAAATGATCGCCTTTGTTGACATTATGATGAGTCCGCTTATCCGGCGGGCGACGTAGCAATCTAAATATCGCTGAGACAAATAAAACCCATATTGGGAGTGTGTGAAGAAATGAAGAAGCTAATAAGCGGATAACTTTAAAAATATTCTCACTTGGATAAAATTTAAAATTATATAAAATGACTTGTTGGTAAGCTGGTGACAAAAGACCTAAAGACCATAACCATAGTATTGTTACGATTATCGGAATTAAGGCTCCGGCTATAACCAAAAGAAGATCTTTATATTTTTTTTGCGAGACAAAATATATTAAAAGCGCAAAAAAGGAAAAGAGAAAAGTTTGTTTAAAAAGAATCGAGATACCAACCAAGAATCCAGCCAGCAAGACACTAGTAGGTTTTTTTCTTGACAAATAGACATATAATCCAAAAAGCAGGAAAAGTGCTCCAAAAGGCTCTGCAATCATTCTTTGACCCTCGAAGATTAATATCAAGGAAAGATATAACAACACAGCGTAATGTCCGGATATTTTTAACTTTTGCGAAGTCAAGAAAATTAGAAACAACGATATTAGGTGGCTGGTGATGAGTAGAAGTTTAAAAAATATTATTTTTGTGGTAAACAAAGTTAGCAAGCTAAACAAAAGATAAATTGCCGGAGGTTTATGATCAAAAAAGTCTCTGTAAGGGAGCAAACCGTTTTTTAGGCCTTCAGCTATAGTTAAAAATACTCCTTCGTCTTGCTGGAGAGGTAGAAAAATTGTGGTTAAGACCAAGCAAAGAAAAACCAACAACATGGTTATATAAAGGTGGAGGTTTTTATTGGATATCTGCATAGATTTAACAAAAAGCCATTAATCAATTACAATATTATGGTAACATCATCAATAACGGATGACGATATAAGAGAAACCGCTTCTATCAAATTCTAATCTCAAAACTCTAAATCCTAAACAAATCCAAATACTAAATGAAAGAATGACAGAAACACATAATACAAAATTTGATTTAGAAGAAAGAACCTTTATTTTTGCCAAGGATTGTCGGGATCTAACCAAAATTATTCCCAAAACACTCCCGAATCTAAAATATTCAGATCAGCTTATAAGAGCATCCGGATCGGTAGCTGGTAATTACATTGAAGCCAATGAGTCATTAAGCAAGAAAGATTTTTGCCACCGAATCAAAATTTGTCGTAAAGAAGCTAAAGAATCAAAACTATGGTTAAGATTGATCGAAACAAATAACGACAAAGCGGAAAGCGAAAGGTTGAGACTGATAAATGAAGCCGAACAGCTTATGAAGATCTTCGGATCGATTCTGGAAAAATCAAAATGAGGCAAGTCCCTGTTTAATATTTTGAAATTCGAATTTGATTATTATTTAGAGTTTAGGATTTTGAAATTAGAGTTTAATAGCGTTAGTTAATAACTTTGGATTTTTATGGTTACGGCAATATTAGACATACTGGCGCATTGGGTTATTAGCATAATTGATTTTATGGGTTATTTTGGGGTGTTTGTTTTAATGCTGGTAGAGAGTTGTGGCATTTTAATGCCCAGCGAGGTTATTATGCCTTTCTCCGGTTTTTTGGTAGCAGA
>CAZLCL010000031.1:0-10041 GCA_964558315.1 uncultured Candidatus Saccharibacteria bacterium | reverse complement strand
CCATTGTCTATTAAACTACCCACGCTTAAAGTAATTTGGTCTGTAGTAATATCATTTTGCAAAGTCCACTCGCCCCCATTGCCATTAAATTCTAATAAATTGAAAGCTGAACTCCCAGTCATTGTGCCAGATAATGTTTTCCCAGTTGCAGTTGCATCAAAAATCACATTACTACTGTCTGCAGTAAAAGTGCCGGAGTTAGACCAAGAGCCGGCTATGTTGATGATGGTGGAGTCTAGTTCTCCATCATCAGTTGCATCTAAATAAGCTCCAGAAGCGATAGTAATGTCTCCAGCTGAATCAACTTCGTAACCGTTGGTATATAAATAATCACCAGTAGCAATATTTAAGGAATCACAGATAAAATCAGAAGAAAGGTTAGTGCTATCTGGAGAAGCACCAATAATAATATCACCAAAATTTACTCCAACATTATCATCATAAGTTAGATCTCCGTCTAGGGTAACTAAAGCATCTGAGGAGGATTTAGTGACACTGCCACCATCAATTGTGATGTTACCGGCAATATTTACAGTTGGATCATTATTGTCGAAGTCTAATTCGCCGTCGCTTAATGTAAAGGTGCCGTTAACGTCCAAAGCGGTCGTAATTCTAAATGTGGCACTGCCGCCGCCATCATTTAAAACAAGATTATTAAAAGACTCTCCCCCACTACCTATTGATATTGTCCCACTAGAGCCGTCAAAAGTTACTGTTCCGCTAGTTGTAACACTGCCTCCATTAGCATCCCACGAACCGTGGACTGTTACCGCGTTTTCCGATGAAGTTAGGCTACCGTTAATATCAATGTCGTCAACCTCCAAAGTGCCTCCGGGAGTATAGCCCATACCGCTGTCAATCCAAAGTTCGAAATCATCAGAAAAATCAGCATTACCAGAAGAGATGGTATATTTGATATCGCTGTCTGAACAGTCGTCAGCAGTCGCCAAAAGTGTATTAGTCATCGGCCCAACCGCTTCATGACGCAAAACTACTTTATTGGTATACATCTCTAACCCGCTTATATTGGTCGAACCATCGAGAGCTTGAGAGATTAAATCGCCTTCTTCGGATTCGTCATCAATAAATATTGTAACCGTCTGATCGGCAGAGATTGACACTCCAGAAAACTCAAAAGCTCCGCCAGAAGTAGTTTCAACAGTTTCAGCACTACCGCCATTGATTGATAATGCGATCGTTTTATCCGCTCCAATATTTGTCAGCTTATCCTCAGCAGTATAAACTGTTCCAGATATTGTAATGCCAAACAACCAATTCTCATTGTTGCCGCCATCAGTTGAAGCTATAGGAGTAATGGCATTGCCGCCATTAGCATCTGAATCACTAACTGTAACATAACTAGCTTCTGGTGAAGCTTGTGAAACATTAAAGAACCATTGAGTGTCTGGGGTAGATGATTTTAAAGTTATTTTTGTTTCACTAGCTTGGCCATTAATATTAATATTAGCAAAAGCATAAGTAGAACCAGCATTAAAAGTAATGACCGAAGAGGCCGTAATAGCAGTAAAAGTGCCACTAACGGTAGCTGAGTCGGCAAAGGTTACTCCTCCGCTTGAGGCGTTGGTGATAGTTAGGTTGTTTAAAGATTGGGAAGCAGAAGTAATGGATTGTGCTTGAGAACCGGTGCCAGATAATGTAATACTCCCCGAGTTGTGATTAAACGTCCCGTCAGTGAAAACAATATCTCCTTTCGTATCCCAAGAACCACTTCCGGCATTGATAATTTCTGTGCCCGATCCAGAACCTATAAAATCTATATCGGCGGTTGTTTTAGTGTTGTTGACATTGGTTATGGTAAGATTAGGATCGTAAGTGTTAGCATCCAACGTTATATCACCATCGCCGTTTGCCGCAATCATTAAGCCAGAATCGTAAGAGTTATTTAATGTTGATCCACCGATTGTTATACTCTGGCTTGCATCTGTGGCCAATGTGGCGGAATAATCTAAAGATGAATTATTTACTACTTCAACTCGGCACTTATAAGTTCTAGCTGGGATTGAGATATTTTTAGATAATGTCTCAAATTTTACCACCCCATCTACCGTTCCAGTTAGGGGGAAATTTGTAGCCGCGTCATCTTGGAACACATAGTAACCGTTGGATGTATAATAAGTCTGTATGGTTCCATTTAATGTCAAACGAGCCGTATCGGTTAAGGTCACTACCGTGCCACTTCCGGTTACAATCGCCGTATCACTGCTATTCACCGTAAAAGAATCAGTTACAGTCAAAGGAGTCTCAATATATATTGTGTTGTCAATAACTATATTGTCAATGCTTTTGTCATACATTTTAAAGCTCGAAGCGGAACCTAAAACAGTAATGGTCTGATCGTTTGAGTTTATTTCTCCACTAGTGCGAGTAAAACTGTATAAAGATACATCATCGTTTAAAGTTAATGTATAGGCCGCCCCCTTATTTAGATAAGTTGTGCCTTGAAAATAATCCGGAGCTGAATTAATGGCTGAATTACTATCACCATCGAAATATGTATACATATATGTGCCTTTAGTAAATGTGGCACTGGCGAAGGAGTAATCTCCAGAGATATATAATCTGCCATAAGAAGAATGCGTAAATGTGCCCCCACTTACGCTGTAATTACCATTAATATCGCTATACGCATATTGTCCTACCGTATATGTTCCTCCGCTTTGGTCATAACCATTTGCAGTATTCTTGGTGCGACCACTACCTTGATTAGCTATAGTAAAAGCACCTGAATCTAAGTTAAAAACTCCACTCGTAGATAAAGTAACAGTGTTATTGCCCAAATTTACGCTAGAACCGTTTATTGTTGTATCTCCTGCAACAACGCAACTTGATGCGATAGTATATGTCCCAGTGCCCGAAAAAAGCAAATTATTATAGCCGTCGCCATATAATAATGATGAGTATGTGCCGCTACCGTCGTATTCCACAGTGCCACTATCTGTATCTTTGTTGGTAATAGTCACAGTTGTTTCACCACCTTGCAAACGAAAAGTTCCCGAATTGCTTAATGTCGTTAAAGAAATATTTTGTCCATTTATGTCATATTGTGAGTTGGAATTTAATGTTAGTGTGGCAGAGATATTAGAAGCATCGGCTTGAGATACTTCGGCACTGGTGTTACTAATTATGATATTGTAATATTCGCTTCCACCGTAAGTTATACTTTGTGTGCTTTGCCCATCAAGTGTTAACGTCCCATCAGAGTGAGTATAAAAGGCTGAAGAGTTATTTGTAAAATCTTTAGCTACCGAAAAAGCCGCAGAATTTGAAGCTATATAGATTGATTTAGCGGCATTGGAAAAATTTCCGTCAATGTTAACTATAGTATCATTTGTGTCTGCATTACTTTCTGCGCCATTTGTTCCATCGCCGTTAGTAAAATTATTTATTACATTTATCGTCCCGGAACCAAAAGTAAAAGTATAAGGTAACGTGCCGGCAGACAATACCGGTGCTGGAGGAGTAGCTGTTCCTGCACTCCAATCATTAGCAGGCAATGCCTCCATAAAATCGCTGTAATATGCATCAGATGTCGGAGGATATTCATCATCATGAGTCGCTGTATTAAGCCTCCAAACATCCGAGCCGATAGGGTTTGTTGCACTATAAAGATACCTTAATCCCGAACTGCTCTGATAAGTATAATATGTTTCACCGTTAACTGTGCCAGCTGGCATATACACCCCGTTATAACTCGAGTCATCGGCAGTCGCGACTTTCCATCCACCACCTTGTTCCGCAGTAGGTTTAATCTCTAAATTATAATAATCACAAGCAACAACATTGGTATCTCCTTCAGCAAGATATTTAAAAGTTGAGGTATTGTAATTAAATGTGCCTGTTTTGACAAAAGGGGTTCCGTCATCAGTTATTGATATGGTATTTCCATCGGCAGTCAAAACAGCACTCGAAACAATTTCAATATTTGGGGTTGATACATTTCCGGAGCTGGTTGAATCTGGCCTAAAGGTATTACTTGCTTTAATAATTATCTCTTGATCTGAATAACTGCTAGTTGATGAGGCAGGAATAGTTAGATCGTTGTTTGCATCTACTTCAATAAATATATCCTCATCGCTTGAAGCCGAGTTGTCATATTGAGAAATATCAGCATTTGTGATGGTTTGATTATCATCTGAACCGGTTGATAAGTGCCTTTCAAACAAATTAATACCGGAAATATTACCGCTTCCATCATATTTAGCTACTGCAACCGATTCCAATTCATCATCTACATTATCAATAAAAACCGTTATCACATCATTAGTCGAAGGTTTCTCAACACTATTTATGGTCCATGCACCAGAAGAAGTAGATGCCGTTTCATCTTGCAATACACCATTTACAGCCACTTTAATTGTTTGACTATCAGCACAATCCGCTGATTGATCGTATTTTTTGCATGTTCCGGCTACTGAAATCATCTCTGTATATTCAGCATTAAATTTTGCGCCATAGCCGGCCCCTTGATCATAAGTATAATAATTTGCAACATTAGTATCAGCTTTCACCGTAAGCAAAGCCAAATTATTGCCCGAAGACCAGCCAGCTCTTGAAACAATTTCGTCTATCACAGCTGAAATGTCTGAACTATCACCCCAATCGGCCACAGAGTCAGCATTCCATATCACGCTAGCAGTTGTTTTATCACGAGTGGAATAATTATCAGAAGAAGAACTAAAAGTATCTGCGCTATCCACATCATTTCCATAGATAGTGACGTTTGGATCGTCTGAAGATTCATCATACCAATCCATACAAATGGTAGCCGTTGTGACATCAGCTCCTTGTGGTATAGGAACCGATGTCCAGCGCAAACCGTTGTATTGCGTATCTGCAGAATTATTTAGATATTGTGTAGCTGATGTTAAAGTCCAATCGGTAGAGCTTGCAGGAGAGTATGCATCATCAGAACTTCCAACAACAGATTCTTCAGAAATTGATGCATCTAGGTAAATCGGATATATTACATTTCCAGTTATGATATCTTCATATCTTATCCCAAGTTTCATATAACTTGCGTCTGATATCTCTTCTAAACTCCAATTCATTTGATAAATATTTTTTTGTAGCGAACTATCCCAAGCTATAGGTTTTTGCACCCACCATAAGTTTTTTTGATCTTTGTCTTTAAAAGTATATTCTTGTGGCTCATTAATTGATTCCGTTTTATCTTTTTGATAATCATACAGGTTGCTTAAACCGTGATAATCAATGTCATCCGAAAAACCGATACTGGTTTTCACGTTACTCCAAGAAGTTGACATAATAATTACTAGATTTAATCCCTCTTTTCCAATAGCGGGATTAGGTAAAGATGATAGATCATTAATAATTACCGTTTTAAAGAATTTGTCCGAAGAGATATTGTATCTAAAATCAATTCCCTCTCCAAACGCATTCTGCCAAGTTATGGTGTAATTGTCGTTATCTATGAACGGGATAATCCCTTGAACTGGTCTAGATATTTCTTGAATCTCACCGGCCTCATTTTGCCATGCCAGCAATACTGGTGCCATTGATATATTCTGCCCTCCCCGTAAGAATCTTGCAACATAATTTATGTCTTTGCCATTATTACGTAATGAATTCCATATTTTAATTTTGTATCCATTTTCGTCAACATAATAATCATAATCATTTGCTTTCTTGTTGTTGTTAATTTTAATTGATAAATTAATTTCCTTATAAATTTCGTCATCGTTTAATAAATTATCTTTGTAGTGAATATCGCCAATCGTTCCCCCTACCCGATATGTATTATTCCCAAGATCAAATACCTTAAACGACTCAGTTCGATCGCTGGCTATTTCAACCTCGCCTTCACCCGCTCTAAGAGTGCCTGATTTATCTTTTTCACTTAATGATTTAGCGTTTTTTAAACTGTCATTTAGTTCAGATACAACTTCCCAGCAATATGGCTCTTTATAAATATGGTTAGACGAGGATATTTCACCATTTTGGTCATTTAAAGGACCAATTTGTAAAGGGCCGACCATATAATTCATCGGAGCTAGATCGGGGATTTTAAATTTGTATGACAATATCATACTATCTCCTTTGTTTAAGGAGTAATCCCAAGTCAATACCTTCTGTTCACCCTCCAAACTGATATCCATCCCCTCCTGTTCGGATACTATAAAATCATCAGGCAAATATTCACGAATCGGACCCGAATAATTAATATTAGAAATTATATTTAATTCTGTGCTATATTCCCGAGAAGTTTCAACCACATTAGGTGTCTTTCTAATAATTGACACTTCATCCATCTCTCTTACCACGAAACTGCTAATATCTTTTCTTTCGCCAAATGGTGTTTTTGTTAAAATTGCTACCTTGTAAGATCCAGATTTGCTTGTTTTTAATCTGGCAGAATACATGCCTAAATCACTTATCCCTCTACTACATGCTGATACATTTGATTTAATATCGCCCTGTTTTTGGCTTAACATCGTTTTTACGCCATCGGGGTCAGTTATTTCCGCACTCACTTCTGCGCCACAAAAAAGCTCACCACTGTCATTGGTGACATTTATATAAAGGTTTACCTCTTGACCAAGCTGATAATATGGTTTGTCATAATTTACAATTACTCCGCCCCAAATAAAATCCTTTTCAATTAATTGATTCTGGCCATTGTTTTCAATTAAAAGCGAAAGTTTGTGTTTACCCGGCTTATAATTATTACCCTGATCAACGGATACATAGAAAATGTCTGGCTTTTCTCCATCGTTAGAAATTGTAATTTTTGAAGGTGAATTAATATTGTCTTCATCGAGATAGGCCGATATCCAACCGTCTTTTAAAAATAACCTGCCTTTTGCACTATTCCGCTCATTGCTTGTAATTAAGCCTTTGCTATTTAACACAAATTCAGGATTATTTCTGCCGTTAAAAAAGAAATTTTCTCCGTTTGAGGTTAGCTCTGCGCGAGCTGGTAGTGACTGGCTAAAGATAATATGGGCAGAGACAACAGCAATAATTAAAGAAATTACGGAAGCGCTTGTCGAATTTACAGTCGAAGAATTTTTTTGCAAATGCCAAGAAGAATACCATGCGAACTTTGCCCTTAAATAATTGTGAAGATATGAAAGCTGAGGAATATTGACCTTGGTAGATTTTTGAATAATTTCAAGTTTATCTTCTATCTCTTTTGCTTTATTCAGATGATAACTCTCTTTCTGCTTTAAAACTGAAATTTGAGCTTTCTCCTGCTCGGCAAATTTTTTATAATTTTGATCTTCAAATAATTTCATACAATTTATCAAATATTACAAAACCTACAGCTAATAAAATAAGTAGAAAAGCCGCAATGTGCAGTTGATAACAATTTCGATTGATGTGCCAGAGATAATACCATTTAAACCTCATTCTCATATAATTGTGTGCTGATGAAAAAATCGGCCACAATACTTTTGTTGAATTTTGAATTCTGCGAATTTCCTCCTCAATCTCCTCAGCCATTTGCAAATGATGTTGCTCTTGGGAAATCATCTGCTGGGCAAAATGTGATAAATTCTGCGGTTTTTTATTTTCTTCGCTTCTTTTATGGATTGAATCAAACTGCAATTTTTCTTCCTCTTTGATTAACAAAATCTTCACGAAAATAGGTAATAACACCATATATTCCGACCATTAACGATACAAAAAGCATAGAAACAAAGGGTGAGGTTAAATCGGATATGCCTCCGGCAAATATTGCCGGTATAGACATTGCAATATTTGTTAGCATCGAAGTAATTCCAAAAATCCTCCCTCTAATGTGCCCCTCTACTTTCATATGCAGTAATGTTTGAGAAGAGATATAGACAATGGAGCTAGAAACTCCCATCATAATCATTAAAATTATCGCCAATGGTAGCGAAAATAAATTTCCCTGATAAGTGCGATAAATTGAAAACAACAGTAAACTTAAGCCTGTAAATGCGATACCTAAATTTGAATATTTTCGAAAATCCAAATCGCGCTTTTTGTTTAGATAGTAAGCTCCCAATATCATCCCTACACCAGCAGGAGCAACTATATATGGACCCACCTGCTTGGCATTTAAGCCAATCTCCTTTTCCGCAAAACCTGGTGCCAAAACTATAAAAGCTCCCAAAATCGCCCAGCCTAAAGTCAGTTTTATTATCGGAGAATAAACTTCACAGTTCTTTCCCAAATGAATAAAGGAATCTCTGGTCTGAGTCCAGATATGCTCGATGCTGTGCGATACTTTACTTAAAGTAGTTTTTAATACAGGCTTATGATCGTATTTTTTCATACAAAAGATGCTGTATGTCGCCAGCAGATATAATAATGCGCTAAACAATAAAGCTCCTTTTGTGGTTAAAACTCCCATTAATATGCCTGCCATGCTATAGCCAATTAATATTGTGGCGTAGGAGGTAGTAACCATTACTGAATTTGCCGCAACCAACTTCTTTTCTTTGATAATCAGCGGGATAGAGGAGTTGGCGGCTGGTGAAAAAAACTGAGAAATTGTAGATATTAAGAAAATTACCTCTAAAAGAGCGAGCAAATTATTTTTTGAAAAGATTAAAATTATCACTGCTAGAAAACGTAAAAAAGAGGTATATATCATAACCTTTTTATAATCAGCTCTATCTGCGATCACACCAGAAAATGAGCCGAATATTACGCTGGGGATCGCTGATGAAATTAAAACTAAAGAGATCGAAGTGCTCGAACCAGTGAGTTCATAAATATGCAATACAACAATAAAATTAACAATGTTATAAGCCAGTTGCGAAGTAATTAACCCCAACCACAGCTTTAAAAAATTTTTGTTTTTAAAAACCGTCAAAAAAGTATTCGCCATTTTCCCCCGCGTTTTTAATACCGCGTCCAGCTAAAAGGCCGGATCCTCATAATATACTTATGATAATTTTGATACTAAATAATCTAAGGCTTTTTTACCCGCTGATTCATTTTTAGAATCAATTTTTTGCTGTTCAATAATTTTTCCAAGCATAAGCCCAACCTTGACATTTTTCTCAGCTTGCTTCCGCATATCTTTTTTAAGTTCATCTTCTGTTTTTTTGGAATTTGCCAAATATTGATCGAACTTAACTCCATACTGCTCTATCTGGTTTTTATAAGCGCTAAAGATTCTTTCGACTTCCTGCTCGATTAAACCTTCCGGCAATTCAGTTTTAATGTATTCGAGCATCTTTTCTAATACCGCTGTTTCTACCTTATCTTTATACTCTTTTTCTATCTCTTTCTCTAAACTCTTTTTTATCTCAGTCTTAAGTTTTTCAATGCTTGGATGTCCAAATTGTTTAGCAAAATCCTTATCTAGTTTCGGCATAACGACCTCTTTAGCATCATTTAAAGTGACTTCAAATTTTGCTAAGTTTCCAGCAATTTCTTTGTCGTGATAATCTTTGGGGAACTTGATTTCAAATGACTTTTTCTCTCCCTTTTTCATGCCAATAAGCTGGTCTTCAAAACCTGGTATTAGTGTGCCTTCTCCAATGATTAAAGGGTGATTTTTTGAACACATTCGATCAATTTTTACATTTTTTATATATCCGTCGTAGGTAATATCAACTCTGTCACCTTTTAATATTTTATTATCTCGATTTTTAAAAGTGGCTTTTTGTTTCATAAGTTGATTCAGAATCTTCTCAACTTCCTTATCCTCCGCTTTTCTTTTCTCAACAGGCTTAATTTTGGCTTTAGAAAAATCTTTTAATTCTACTTGGGGCATAACATCTACTTCAATCTCAAAAACTAAACTATCCACGATTGCTGTTTCGTCCAAAGAAAAACCGGGAGATTTTTTAATTTCCACTTTAGGAGTGGAAACAGGATATATTTTCTCTTGACCGATGGCCAGCCGATAACTCATGTTTATCGCCTCGTCTAACCCTTCGCCTAACAATCTGTTGTATCCGACTACCCCTTCAATCATTTTATAAGGTGCTTTCCCGGCGCGAAAACCATCAATTTTTACATCTTTGGCCAGTTTTTCGTATGTGGTTCTAAAATAGCCGACAAGCTCTTTCGGCTCTA
>CAZLCL010000030.1:0-10063 GCA_964558315.1 uncultured Candidatus Saccharibacteria bacterium | reverse complement strand
CAAAGTATCTGGCAGTCTGTCTGACACCCTTGCCGGAACGAACCATTTTAACAGCATTCATTCTTACTTTAGGCATGTTTGGGTTTATTGTATACATGCCCTTTATTTTATCAGGGTGTTTCCAAGCTATTGAAACATTACGATAAATGAAAAAATATATCCATTTTCTGTTATTAAAAATGATTGTTAATAAGAAAAAAACTCGTTAGATAAAGATTTTTTCGTTCTTTCTAGGCTGAAATATTTTAGTCCAAATTATATCTGGTCAGCTGAAGAAATCGAAAACTCGCATCCGCAGTAATTTTGGCGGTATATATTTTTCTTTTTAGAGATAATATTGGCGATTTTAAAACCATCATTTTTTTTAAAATCAGCACAGAAATATTTGGTTTTGTCGTTTTTGTTGGACTGGATAATCTCTTTTTCGATCGCAAGCCCGATATTATTTATCATTTCTGCCTTTTTGTGTGGAGAGATAGTGAGAGTTGAGGCAAATAGGTTAAAATCGTTTTCTTTGGCAAATTTTGCGACCTTTTTTAGTCTGTATTTGTAGCAAAGTAAACATCGTTTACCTCCTTCTGGCTCTTTTGCATACTTTTCGGATCTGACGAATTCTTGCCATTTTCGATGGTTTTCGTCCCAATTATCATTATCTACAATAATTGCATGATTTTGATAAGCAGATATGAATGATTCTAACCTTTGGTAATATTCACTTCTTGGATAAATATTGGCGTTATGCCAGTAAGCAGTAATCTCATAATTGTTTTTAAACTGTTCAAAAACACCAGAAAAACAGACTCCGCAACAAACATCAATCAAAATATTTTTATTTTCTTTCATTTTTATCTATCGGGTTATTTAAATCTTTTCAACAATTCTAAGTTTGGCAGAGCGGGCGCGGGGATTTTGAAAAATTTCATCATCGCTTGGAATAATTGGTTTTTTAGTAATAATTTTAATTTGTGCAACTTTGCCACAGGTGCAAAAAGGTTGTTTGGGCGGACAGATACAAGGATTTTCTAATTCTCGGAATTTGTGTTTGATAATTCTATCTTCTAGAGAGTGAAAGCTAATTATGGCAAGTCTCCCCTTGCGATTTAAGAGATTTACCATTGTCTCGATAGATTGAGCCAACCTTGATATTTCGTCGTTAACTTCGATGCGAAGAGCGCGAAAGGTGTCGGTCGCCGAATTTTTTTTGTGATACTTGGCGCCAATTGCATGACGAATTATAGATAGTAAGTCCTCTATCGTTTCAATATTTTTAGATTTTCTAAAATTAATAATACCAGAGGCAATCTTTTTATAATATTTTTCTTCTCCCCTTTGTAAAACCTCCCCCAGCTGACTCTGAGTGTAATTGTTGACAATATATTTTGCATCTATAGTTTGGTCTTTATCCATTCTCATGTCTAAAGATTGATTTGGGTCACTGAAGGAAAAACCTCTGCTTTTATCATCCAACTGCAGTGAGGAAACACCCAAATCGAGCAAAATACCGTCTATTTTTTTTATGGAAAGTTCATCCATAATATCGTTAATATTATGAAAGTCACCATGTATTAAATTAAAACTTTCGGCTAAACCGGCCTTTTTGATATTCTCTTCCGCAATATTAAGAGCCTGTGTGTCCTTGTCGACTCCAATTATTTTGATTCTAGATTTTTGATTTTTGATCTGGATCGCCAAGCAAATGCTATGTCCAGCTAAACCCAATGTGCCGTCAACAAAAATAGCATCATTTTTATTTTTTAAAGAGGAAAAACAATTAATGATTTCTTTGAGCATTATCGGTTTGTGTGTGTATTCCATAACTCATTAAAAATTACCATAAAATTGAGTTTTTTCCCAGTATTGGGTATTATTACCATATGTCAAAAGATAAAAATATTCAGCAGGATGAATTTCCTGTTGATTTGCTTAAAACGATAGAGCTATTTGCAAACGATCATAACCAAAAAAAAGATGAGAATGATTCGGCGATTGCTTCAGTTGTCTGGTATGAAAAAATTCGTGCCGCAGTTGAATATCAAGAAACCCACCTAATGTTTAAAAATTCTATTTCAAGGACTATTTACCGAAACATTGTCTTATCTTCAAAAATAAAACCCGAAAAACTATTGGGAAATTTAATTAATGAATTAGTCTGGGCAAATTATATAACTCCTAAAACCATTGATGAGAAAAAATCTTTGTTAATTATTAGTGTATTGACTAAATATATGGATATCATTAGCCGAGCTAATTCAATTAATATGCCCCATACTGAATTGGTTCGCTATTTCTCCTCATTGTGCGCTTGCGAAATTGAAGAAGTAATTTTTAATAAGAGAAGCGAGATACAATTTCTAGATTTTGTATATAACGGAGTTAAGGAAAATTTTGTCGCTCAAGCTAAACATATATCAAATGATGATCATGTAATACAACTAAAATTAGCGTTGTATTACAACATCATAAAACCTGACATGACGTATTTAAGCTACTATGCCCTGAAATTAACCTATAAAAATTGGCATAATTATTCTTTAGAAGAAGTTAATGATATCACAAAAAGTATTGACCCATTCGTCTCCTCTTACGAGAAACATTTATATAATCCCTTAAGAAATAGATATATGCTGGCGGTCAGAAATATGATATCTCCGTATAGTGTTATCCGCGCCTATTTATTGTCAAATTATACCGATATCAGCTGGGCCAAACAAAATCCCACCATGTTGATTCATAATTTTATGCAAGCCTATGAGTCATTAAGAGTGCAATCAAATATCAAAATATGGCGTGGCATTTGGCGTGCATTAATATTTTTATTCACCACAAAAACCGTTTTAGCTTTTTTAATTGAAATACCTGTTGATAAAGCAATCAATGGAGAGATATTGTGGTTGCCCTTGCTTGCAAATGTGTTGTTCCCCCCCATGCTAATGTTTCTATCGGGTATTACAATTTCCAAAATTCCTGATAAAAACTCGGCCTTGATGCAAGAAGCGTTATCGGAAATTGTTAATACTGGAAAATTATCTGTAGAAACACCCTTTGTGATTGAGAAAAAAATAAAAACCAAATCATCAAATATTTTTAATTATATTTTAAATATTTTTTCAATTATCTTAATTGTATTGGTAATACAATTGTTGCTGATTCTTCACTTTAGCGTTATATCAATAATTCTGTTTTTTGTTTTTGTTTCTGCCGTATCATTTTTGTCGTTTAGAATTAGAGTCAATTCTAAAGAGCTTTTAGTTAAAAGAAAAAATCAAGATTCGATTACAACACTGGTAGAATTTATTTTTTTACCATTTATCTCTATAGGTAAAAAAATGTCTGACGGTTTAAATAAGTTGAATCCAATTTTGTTAGCTGTTGATTTCTTAATAGAAGCTCCCTTTAAAACAATCGTCAAAATATTGCGGGCTTGGTTTAATTTTATCTCAGCCAAAAAAGAGGAGATGGAGTATTAATAATCTAAATTTGATATTAATAGAAGTTCAACTATTCATCTCTTAGAGCCGCAACTGGATCGAGTTTTGCCGCTCTTCTTGACGGCAAAAAGCCGGCCAAAGATGATATTGCAGTGGAAAAGATTATTATCCCCAGACTTAAATAAAGAGGAATATAAAAATTAAGGCCACTGCTATCGGGGTTTTGTTTTAATAGGTAGGAGTTTGCAATTGATTCAAGCAAATTAGTGCCTAAATATCCCAGTGCTAATCCTGCCAATCCTCCAAATAAGCCGATTAACAAAGCCTCAATTAGGAAAATTGCTTGAATATCTTTTTGTCTTGCTCCGATTGCCTTCATAACACCAATCTCTTTAGTTCTCTCCAATATTGCCATTAGCATTGTGTTAATGATGCCGAGTGAGGCGACCAGCAGAGCGATACTACCGATTACGCCTAAAACTAATTGCATTATTGAAAATATTCTTGTAAATTGTTTGGCAATATCTTCGTAAGATTGAGTTCCATAACCTAAATCCTCAATTGATTTTTTAATCTCTCCCACATATGCAGTATCACTAGCCCTGGCAGTTAAGCTGTTATATTGCTTTGGGTTCTGCTTTAATAATTCGTCTGATATTAGTTGGTTATTAATCGAAATAGCTTTATTAACAGGTATTACGGCTTGATAACTTAACGAACTATCAGGGCTTAAAACTCCAACCACAGTTAGATTAACCGTCAGCTGTTTAAAAACAATATTACTACCATAGTTGATAAAATTAGAAATTGCTATTTTTTTACCGATAATCTCTTGCTTGTTTTCAAAACCCAACTCAGTGGCCAATCCAGCCGGAATAATTACACTATCTTCATCATCTTTTTCGAAATATGAGCCAAATTCAACATCATCTTTAGTTTTTTGTTCAACATATTTTATAGGTCTTGAATTACTGCCCCAAAAACGCCCGATTTTATCACCAATATTCGCCTCTGCGTTAAAGGAAATTTCAGGATAAACACTATCTACATGAGATATTGAGCTAATTTTTGATATTACTGAGTCATTTAGTGGCAAGGCTTCCTCCTTTTCAAAACTTGGGCCCATGCTAAAATTGACATCTTGATTGGCTTTAGTGTCTAATATCTGAATCTCTTCAACTTGTGTAAAAGAATTGATCTGTTCTCCAACATCTTTTTGAAGCCCTGCCCCAAAAGAAACCAAGATTACTACAGCCATGGCTCCAATAGCCACGCCAAATGAAGTTAAAAAAACTCTGAGTTTTCTTCTGGAAATATTATTTTTAGCAATCTTAAGCAAAGAAAATAGAGTAATATTTGATGTCACTGTTCTAGAAAATATTTTTTGACCGCTTTTTTGATTTTTGTGTTCTTCGTTGATAATTTTTCCATCCAGCATCTCTATTATGTGATCGGCTGATCGCTTAAAGTCAGGATTATGAGTGATAATAATTACAGTCATACCCTGCCTATTTAACTCTTTTAATAGATTTAATATTTCTTGGCCAGTTTTTGAATCTAAATTACCTGTTGGTTCATCGCACAAAAGTATTTCCGGGTTATTAATTAGAGCCCTGGCGATTGCTACTCTTTGTTGCTGGCCGCCCGAAAGCTTATTCGGGATACTTTTTACCCTGTTTCCTAATCCAACCCTCTTTAATATCTCAAGAGCTTTTCTTTTTTGTTTTGTCTCGCTTAATCCGCAAAATTTTAGAGGCAACATGACATTATCTAAAACAGTCATATCGTTAATCAAATTAAATTTTTGAAAGATCATCCCCACCACTTCTCGGCGATATTTTGTTTGCTTGTTACGATTTAGTTGAGAAATGTTTTCACTATTAACACACACTTCGCCCGAAGAAGGTCGGTCTAAGCCGCCAACAATATTAAGCAGTGTTGATTTGCCACACCCCGATTGACCCACAATCACCACCAATTCCCCGCTTTTAATCTCTGTGCTAATGCCGTTTAAGGCTTTTATGGTTTGACCCTCTAGATCATAAAATTTTTTAAGATTTTTAATTTTTATCATGTTATAAAAAATGAAAAATATTGGTTAATAATATCACAAATTTAAAGGTTTAGCCAGATTATTGAAAGTCAATATTATTATTAAATAAATTTAATTTTAAAAAAGTCATTTGTATGTGTTATTCTAAATAATGATTATGGCAAAAATATTTAAATGGACCTTAAAATTAGTTATTTACGGTTTTTCGATTATTGGCTTTATTTTAGTAGGGGGATATTTTGCGGTTTATTATGGCTTTACAAATACTAAAGGACAAAGAGATATTAATAACAGTAAATATCAAAATTTTTCCTCGCAAACAGTGCAAATGGTGAATGCAGATCAATATGAGAAAGCTTATGAACAGGAAATAGAAGAAAAGAAGATTTTGTGTCAAATGGAGATAATATCAAATTACAGTGTTGGCAACGCTGAGCAACTTTTAGCTGTATTACAAAATACCAAAGATATTTTGTTGGTAAAAAAGATGATCTTTGCTCTAGAGATTAGGCTAGGGCAAAATGAGCAGTATGGTAATCAGATTAAAGGTTGTGCCAAAGCGGAGATTTATAATAAATATTCAGAAAATTATTTAATGATAAGATTAAAAGATCTGCCGAGAGCTGAAAATATTTATCCATGGGTAAAAAGCGAGGAATGGGGGGTGGTTCAGACCGCTATTCTTAAAGATAAAGAGGCGATATTTGAGGCTAGTAATAAAGCTAGAATTGATCCGAGAATTGTCTTGGCGGTTTGTTTGGTGGAGCAATTTAGGCTTTATAACACTCAAAGAGAATACTATGAACAATTTTTTAAGCCCTTAAAAATACTTGGTAATGCTAACAAAATGGCTTGGGGGGTTATGTCAATTAAGGAGAAAACCGCAATTAAAATTGAGGAGAATTTAAAAAATTCGAGTTCAAATTTTTATATTGGGACAGAATATGAAAATTTGCTAAGTTTTAGTTCTACTGATCCTAATCAAGAAAGATTCCAAAGGTTAACCGACGATCACAACCATTTTTTTTCTTATTTGTATGCTTCATTATATTTAAAACAAATTATGGCACAATGGCAAAAAGCCGGATATAATATTAGCGCTAGGCCAGAAATATTAGGGACACTCTATAATTTAGGTTTCGACAAGTCGTCACCTAAAGAAAATCCTGTCGTGGGAGGTTCAACTTTACAAATAGGAGAAATAAAATATACGTTTGGCTCTCTCGCGTATGAGATATATTATTCAGGCGAGCTTGTAGAGCAGTTTCCCTTAACTAATCATAATAATATGAATTTGTAGTAATTTAAATTTTTATATGGATCAAAAAAAATATTTAATGTTTATAAAAAGATATTGGCCGTATTTAGTATGTGTTATTTTGGTGGTTATCGTAGGCTCGTTTTCTTATGCCTATTGGGGTAAAAGTAACAAAAATCAGGGCGACTATACCGGTGAACCCGCTAAACAGTATCAAGATAATAGCCAATTGCCTTTTGATGAAACCTCTGATCAAGCTACCGAAACAGAGGAGGCCAACACTAATACTGAAAGCGACAACCAAATTAGCTCGAAACAAAAATCAGCGCATAGTAGTTCGAGCATAAATACAACTCAAACTCCAGATTCCGGTAGCTCAGATTCATCGCCATCAGGTTCAGAGGGAGAACCAGAACCTACTCCGGAATCACCATCCGCGTATGTGGCTTTTTATGCTGATAATCAATCCGATAGTGACGAAGATGATTTTAGACATACAAACGTAGTCAACCGAATTATGTCATCGGGGGCAAATCCCATAATTCATGCCGGAGATATCATGGAAGATGGGACGCAGGACAGCTTTGACAGATTTTTAAATGTAGCTGGAGCATTACTTGGTAGTAGGACTTTTTATGCCGCCCTTGGTAATAATGACAGGTTATATGGTGATTCAGGCACTCCTTCACCGATTTTTTTAAACTATTTTAATTTTCCTAATAATGAAAAATGGTATTCCATAAATTCGGGCAATTTGCATGTAGTAATTTTAGATAGTGCTTTTTCTTCCTCAGATGCCAATCAACTCTCTTGGTTGTCGAGTGATTTGCAAAGTTCTGCTTCTCAATCAAGGATCACAGTTGTGGTATTCCATCATCCAACTTTTGTCCCCACCGTAGAAAGCTATTTACAAAACTATGGAGTAGATTTTGTGATTTGTGGACACGTGCATGTTTACTCTAAGAGCTATTCGGCTGGTATTTATCGTTTTACCTTGCCTGGCGGCACAGAAATTGGCCATGCAACCGCAACTGTTTACAACGATTACGCAAATTTGAATTTCTATAATTTGAATGGTTCTTTAATTGAAACCATAAAAGTTAATGAAAGATAAAATTATCTAAAAATAATTTGAAGTGATACTGATTCTATAATCTGTTTTATTGCTGGAAAATGTGAAGATCTCAAATAATTTATCAAAAATATTTTTCGTGTGTTCAAACAAAAAAGAGATTTTTTCGAATCAAATAACGTCTAGCTATTTTTTAAAAAATATATGGCTTAGTAATTATTGTAGAGATAACAGAAGAAACAGATGTAATTTAAAGGTAATTTTTTAAATAAATTGATAATAATAAATAAATTTTATTTTAAGGGAGAGATTTTTAATTAACCTTAGGGGTATTATCAGCCAAATTTAAGAAAAAACTCAGAAACAAATGAAATAATGATTGTAAAGGATTAACAAACGAGGCAAAATGAAAACATTATGTAAAATTGATAGATTTATGGCTTGGGTTTTATTGTTTGGCATGATCTTATTTTTCGTCACTGGTTACGGCATGACTAAAGGAGTAATTAATATTGATTTAGCCGTAGATTTTCACAACAAGTATTTACCTGTTATTGTAATTATCGCTTTTCTCTATCATGCGGGCTATGCCACTCGGTTAGCTTTGATTCGTTGGAAATGGTGGAGTTGGCCGTTTAAAACTATTTGGTTTTTATTTTTTGCTGGATTTTTATTTGCTTTTATCTATATTGACCAATGCTATAAACAAACTCGCGATACTACTGAAACAACTACGTTGTCAACTGAAATTAATAATAATATTTCTAACACAACTGACAATTCGCAGATTTTGGATGAAAATGGTAATAAAATTAACAGTTCAATTGATGAAGGAACATCAAATCCACGAGTTTTTAATGAGCAAGAATTGGCAAAATATAATGGGCAAAATGGTAATCCGGCTTACGTAGCGGTTGACGGAAAAGTTTATGATTTAACCTCTGTATTCAACGAGGGCAAACACTATTCTCATTATGCTGGCAAAGAACTAACCAATGCTTTTTACTCGTATCATGTTTCAAGAGCACTTTCAAAATATCCAGTGGTCGGAGAATATATAGAATAAGACTGATTAATGAACATTGGAAAACCAAATATTTAATCTTTTTTAAGATTTTAATATAAAATTACACGTTACTAATTGCTAATGAATATTTTTAGGCAAAATCGCTCACTGCACTCCTCTTAGACAAATAAAGTTTGGAGCTAATGGAATATTTTTTTCTTGTAATTTCATAATACAGGCATTAATCATCAACGCTGAGGTGATATATACTGTTGTCCCTAGCTGGGGAATGGAGGTTCTATTTTCATCAAATTTTGCCAATTCTTTTATCAGTCCCGAGATCTCTTCTGGCACTCCCCCTTTGGTTTTTATTACGATATTAAGAAAGGCTTGATTGCCGATAATTCTACCACCCACTATCTCTTCAGCTTTAGGGGAATTTTTATCAAAAGCCAGAACAAAACTATCATAACCTAAATCTAATGGGCATAAAACCAATTTATCTTGTTCTTGAGCTATATCGTTGATATCATAAAATATCTCTTTGGGATCGGACATATTAAAAATTATGTCGTTTTGCGAGATTAACTCACTTGCTTCATCGGCAGATTCAATAAATCTATCAATCGTAGTAATTATGCAATTTGGGTTAATATCAAGCAGATGCTTTTTAACGGCTTCTGCTTTATTTACTCCTACATCGCCAATAAAGAACTCTTGACGGTTTAAATTGCTTTCTTCGACAGCATCTCCATCGCATAAAGTAAAATTTTCGAATCCTGCCCTAGCCGCTAAGACTGCTGTTTGGCTACCAAGACCGCAACCGATAAACAAAAGCTTAGTTTCCTTTATCTTTTTTTGCAAGTTCTCGGGAATTATGTGATGATTCCTATCTATTAATGATGAGTAGTCCATATTTTTCCTATTTTAATATACTGCGATTATATCATAAAGTTGCGTAATGGATAAAATATTTTCTCCCGCCAGTCTTCTCATCTTATAAGCAGAGCTTTTAACGCTTCGCAATTATTATCATATCTTGTTATAGAACAAACAGCATATCCACTTTTCTTCTTTGCTAAAGCACTAAGGAAACGGCGGCTTTTAGAATTATTTATCACAGTGAAACTCTTGTTTTTACTAACCTGTCCGTTCTTAGCAACCTCCCATTTTTTTTAGTGCAACTCCCTTTTCCTCTTCTCACCAACAAAAAATAACCTCTGGGAGGTCATTTTTCATTGGTGGA
>CAZLCL010000029.1:7175-11058 GCA_964558315.1 uncultured Candidatus Saccharibacteria bacterium | reverse complement strand
TGCACCATGACCGAACTTCGCGACATCTGGGAAGAGACCAGTTTCGAACTGGCCAAAGAGCGCATCAACCCGAAGTGTATCAACGCACAGAGGGCGGCAATCAAGCACCTGCTGACACCCCCTCCATATCACCTTACCTACCAGCCCGTCGACTTCGCCCTCGCCTACATCAACGTCGTCCACAATGACGACCTGCCGACGGTGGCAGTGGTCAGGGCACCGGGTAGCAACGGTGACAGAGAGATGAAGGCAGCGCTAATGAGGGCAGGCTTCAAAGTCTGGGATGTCAACATGGAAGACTTGGCCAACGGCGCCGCAAACACGCGCCAGTTCCAAGGCTTGATCTTCCCTGGTGGCTTCTCCTTCCGCGACGTCCTGGACTCAGGCAAGGGCTGGGCCGGTATGATCCGCTTCAACCCGACTCTTGCCTCGCAGTTCCGCGACTTCTACGAGCGGCCTGATACCTGGTCGCTGGGTGTGTGCAACGGCTGCCAGTTCATGGCGCTACTAGGCTGGGTACCCGGCTATGCCGGTGACTCGCCCCGCTTTGGAGATGCTCAACAGCCTCGCTTCATCCTCAACCTGAACGGGCGTTTCCGTCGCGACTGGGTAACCGTGCAAGTCAACGAAAGCCCTTCGATCCTGTTCAAGAACATGATTGACTCACGTCTTGGCACATGGGTAGCCCACGGAGAAGGCCGTCTGCACTTCCCTGATACGGAGATCATGCAAATGGTCATCGACCAGAAGCTGGCCCCGCTCTCCTACGTCGGCCCCGATGGGTCTCCGACCGAGGACTACCCCTTCAACCCGAACGGTTCCGTGATGGGTATGACATCGCTCTGTTCTCCCGACGGGAGACACACGGCTATGATGAATCACCCCGAACGGACATTTCTCCTCCGCCAGTGGCCATGGATGCCCGACGATTGGCGGACCACCCTTGCGGCCAGCCCCTGGCTGACCATCTTCCAGAACGCTTTCACCTGGTGTATGGAGCATTACTCCTAACACCGAAGAGGACTTACCCCAAGTCCTTGCGACCCGCAGCCTCCTTCCTCCACGGACAGGAGGCTGTTTGTTTTCTGTTGCCTATTGCCGGGCAATTCAGTATATATTAAGGAGGACCATAATAACTCAAGAGGATTGGCGACACATCATGAGTGGGCCTATTAGGCTCGCTGAGTTGTTCAGTAGTGGCGCATCCACGCTTGATCAGGCCTACTTGGCCACCCATACCGAGATGACGTTGCACAAAAAGGCTTAAGTCCCTGATCTTCGGTAATGAGGAAGATGCACGTGGCTTCAAGCGCCTGCACCGCTACGGCCTCAAAGACATGGCTGTAACTTGCAACTCCGCGACTACCCAACGCACGAAATCTTTGGCAAAGCGCTACTTGAGCTACTCCATCTGTACAAGATTGACTGGTTTAGCCAGTATGGCTGGATACCCATAACTCTAGAGAACATTATTGCGGATTTTGTCAGCATCAGCCAGAGTCTCCAAAGAACGTAATGCACTTAGCTCTCACATAGACAGGAGGTGAAATATTGGGTAGAAGCAAAAGATCAGAGTGAAAATATTTTTCCCTGAATTTTTATTAACGCTTTTTATTTAGACCAACCCGATTCCTTAAGAAACCACAACGATATGAAACGATCGTTTCATTTCGTTGTGATGATTTATTGTTGCATTATTTGAAATTTAAATTATTATCCAGTTACTAGTTGATATTTGCGTAACAATTATAATTTTTCCAATTTTAAAACAAAATGCCTCTTTCAGATTGTTCTAGAAAGGGCATTTTGTCATCTATCAAAAACAAAAATGTTTTCTTAAGCGGCTTTACCAATTCGGAAAACCTTTGTGCCACATTTTGGGCAGACACCTCGGGTTGCTGGTTTGCCATTTTTCATGGTAATCGCTTCTGGATTTTGCATCTCAACTTTAGCGCGACACTTTACACAATATGCTTGAGCCATTCTTTTCACCTCCTCTCTAAATACCTCCTAATTTTCATACAATCACATTGTATTTTGAGGCTAGATTGATTGTCAAGCGCTTTGACTGATTACAAGAGTCGTAATAGCTATGATTATTAATATTTATTGTTTATAGCACTATTCATTTCATCTATCAGCTGATAATTTCACAAATCGTAGCCATTTTAACTTTTTTATTTATAACCGATAATTTGCGCCAGCTTTTCCAGCGATCTTTCCCCAGAATATTTTTGCCCCTGATAAACCCAAGTTGGATATCCTTCTATACCATTGGCTGAACACTCCTCAGTATTGGAGTTTTCTCCAGAAGGGTCGCATTCGACATAATCAAGATATTTAACAGCATCTCCAAATAGCTTTTTTTGGTTATTACAATGACCGCACCAATACGCCCCATAAAGCACCATGCCTTTTTCTGATAGTGCTTTAGCTAAACCCTCTACCCAAGCCTTATTTTGAGCAGAATCCTGCGTTGTTACACCAGCTACATCACCCTCCTCAAAGCTTGAACCGTCGCTTAAAGATGAGTCGCTTTTCTTGCCAGCAACATAAAACATTATTAGTAGGCCTACTACAATAATTAAAAAAGCGCTAACTAAAAAAACCAATAATTTTTTCCCATTCATATTAATTCCTTACTTTTATTTTATATCGCCATCGGTTGATATTTGTTCGCTTTTCAAATATTTAAAGACATCATTATCAAGATAATAATAAGTTCTAATAATGTCAACCAAAGGGTTTTTATCATAATTTCTATTGTCTAAGTAGAGCTGTTCCTGGCCATCTTTCTCAAGCAATTCAAAATAAGGTAGATCGCAACTAATATTTTTAAGGCTATCCCCGCTATTGTTAATTATTGGAACAAATTCCAGGCTTTGTAAATTGACAAACTGGATGTTTTCGCTGTGAACCCCCACCTCGCCAAACAAACAGACATATGAATTTTTATTGTTGTCCTCAATAAAGGCTGTTGGGCAAAATGTCAAATCCTCCTCAAACCCTAACAACTCCACCTCTTTATTATCAAAATATCCACTAGACACAGACAAAAAACTACGATAGTTATCATCTTTTTTATGCACAGTTAATGTTAATTTTTCTTTGTTCTTATCTTTGTTAATATCTTTTTTTAACGATATCTTGTGGATTACTTCCCCTCGATCAAACAATTCATCAGCTCCTGCGCTATAATTTTTAATGATAAAAAATGCGCTTAAAAGCAATCCTAAAAAAATTATTATTGCAAACACAAATGTAATTTTTCTTTTTAAAGTCATAATACCAGCTGTAAAAATATTATCGCTATTATTATTCTATATATACCAAAGACAATAAAATTATTTTTTTGAATAAAATGCAATAAAAATTTGACTGATAATATTGCAACAAAAAACGACACAACCATACCAATAATCATGCTAGAAATATTAGAGACGCTAATAATTTCAACATTTTTCAATAAGTCATACGCTGTAGCAAAAAGCATTGTTGGAACAGCTAATAAGAATGAAAACTCTACAATTGTTTTACGACTTATACCAAGAGCTTGCCCACCTAAAATCGTAGCGGCGGCCCTAGACACGCCCGGCACTACAGCCAATGATTGTGCAATTCCGATCAATACACACTGCATATTGCTCAAATTTTCAATACCCTCAATTTTATCTCTGTGCGTTTTAAGATTATACAGTTCTAGAAGTAGCATCAAAACACCACCGATTAATAAAGCCCAAACCATGATATAGTAATTTTCTAGAAAATAGCCTTTTATCAACGTGTATAATACCAAACCGATTACTCCTGTTGGCAAAAATGCGGTTAATATTTTAATAAATAAATTTCGATTTTTAATAATTCTATTCCAGTATAAATATAC
>CAZLCL010000029.1:0-7075 GCA_964558315.1 uncultured Candidatus Saccharibacteria bacterium | reverse complement strand
AACGATATATCTTTTGATGTGCATAGCGGGGAGATTTTTGGTCTTTTGGGCGAAAACGGAGCTGGAAAAACCACTACTTTGGAGATGATAGAAGGCTTAAGAAAGCCAACATCAGGAGAGATCAGCGTATTGAATCACAATACAAAAAATAGTTTAGCACAAATTAAAGAGCTTATCGGTGTTCAGTTGCAATCATCCGCATATTATGCCGATCTTACTTTAAAAGAGATTCTTGATCTTTTCGGCAGTTTTTATAAAAAATCCATTCCGACAAAAAAACTTTTAGATATGGTGGAATTAAGCGATAAAGCGAATTATAAAATTGCATCTTTATCTGGAGGCCAAAAACAACGATTTTCCATTGTCGCAAGCCTAGTTAATAATCCAGAAGTTGTATTTTTAGACGAACCAACTACCGGCTTAGATCCACTAGCTAGAAGAAACCTTTGGAAAATTATTAGCGATATTAAGAGTCAAGGCAAAACAATAATTCTAACTACTCACTATATGGAAGAAGCCGAGCTTCTCTGCGATCGCGTTGCAATAATGGACAAAGGAAAAATCTTGGCGATAGATAAAACCCATAAACTTATTGAAAAAATTGATCGCCCATACGCAATTTCTTTTTCTGTGAGTAACATTGATACTGAAAAATTTAAGAAATTAATGAGTTTCGGCGAAGTAATAAATACTTTAGCCAGAAAACACCGATTTAAGCTTTGCCTCAAAAATCAACAGGATTTAAATAAATCGGTAAAAATTATTAATCAAATGGAACCTGATTTTTTAACTGTGGGACGCGCTACTTTAGAAGATGTTTTTATCGAGCTTACAGGTAAAACCATTGCTGAATAGCATAGATTGAAATTTATTACTAATTAATAATTATTTATGTGGAAATTATTTATCGCTAATTTAAAAATGATTGTAAGGAACAAAGAAGCTCTGTTTTGGAGTTTTATGTTTCCTTTAATGTTTACATTTATTTTTGGTTTATTTTTTGGTAAAAATTCATCGGTCGGCACAATCGGAATTGTAGATAATGCAAACACAGAGATCTCTAACTCCTTAGTTGACACCATTAAAGAATCTGAAATTTTTTCAGTTAAAGATTATGACGAGTTAAGCGAAGCCAAAGACCAAATAAATAAAAGTAGTATCTCTGCAATAATTTATATTAATGAGGCTTTTTCTTCTCAATCTGATAATGCTGATAATACGATTAAAATTTTATACGATCAAGGTAGCGCCCAAGTTGGTTCTGTTATAACAAGCTTTGTGGAGAAATTCTTATCACAAGTTGGTTACAATATAACAAATACCCAGCCTATCTTTAATGTGATATCAGAAAAAATTAGCGACCGAGAAATGACATATTTTGATTTTGTATTAGCAGGAGTATTGGGGCTGGCGCTCATGAACTCCTCAATCCACGGTATAGCTGTAGGGATGTCTAAATATAGAGAGGACAAAATACTTAAAAGAATTACCACCACACCGCTTAAAAGCTGGGTCTTTGTTAGCGCCGAAGTTTTGTCTCGTATAGTTTTAAATCTAGTGCAAATCTCGATAATTTTGATTGTTGGTAAATATATTTTTTCCGCTCATATTTACGGCAATGTTTTTATTATCTACGCCGTTTCTATGGTCGCGGCCATTTTATTTCAATTGATAGGATTTATGATTGCAAGCTTTTGCAATTCCACAAATGCCGCAGAAGGCATGGCTACAGCAATTACTATACCGATGATGTTCTTATCTGGGGTATTTTTCCCTATTGACTCTTTGCCTAACTGGTTATATATGATTGTGCAATACTTGCCTTTGGCTCCGCTTCTGCGCATAATTAGAGGAGTTACACTAGAGGGTATTTCACCCTTCTCCAATTTTAGCTATGTAATTATCATAATCTCTTGGATAATTGCCAGTTTGTTAATCTCTGTTTACAGATTTAAATTGAGTGACGAATAAATTATCTCTTTATTTACAAGCTTTTTTATAGTATGCTGGCTTTGCTGTAACCAATCCGAAGAGAGAGAGGAAGTCTCATGCCAGCTGATGAGCAATGTTTTTCGTGGGAGGAGAAGTTTTTGTCGCTCAAGCCTAGCTTGGGCACCAAACCTAGTAGGCAGGAGATATTCTGCGGGGACCCGTTCGGAGTGGAGTTTAGCGCGATTAGGCGCTACTATCCAGATTCCATGAATACGGTGTTCCTGCTAAATGTTGACACGGTAGATCACCCCAACGAGCTAAGGTTGGTTATGTCGGCAAACGCCGGCATATCAACTCCGATCACCGTTTGCCAAAGGCTTCAAAATGATACATGGCAATACGGTTGGCCTGACGTTTCACCAGGCATCATTGCAAGGCCAAACTCGCAATTTGGCAATGATCAGCTCAGGGAGTTTTTGAGCAATCGTCAAGCCACATGTCTTTCAAACGAAGTGCGCAGGCTACTTGTCCTTCACCAGATATTCTTCGGAAGCACAGATTTCACCAGGCACATCGAGAAAGCCCTCATCCATCTCCCCTTGAATAAGAAGAGGAAGGCTTATGGGGTCTTTTCGGCCCTATCGGCTTATTTGGATCTCAGCGATCTATGAGCGCCCACAGACACTGTGGGCGCTCACCGGAATATTGATTTATTGTTTTAATAATTTAATATATCATATTGATAATAATTGATTTTTTATTTATGACTGGTAAAACCCATCGAATTTTAGGAGTAAGTGCCGGCTTGACATATGCGTTATCAGCCTTAGATAGCCAATATTCTCCGGCAACATTAGCGGCTGTTTTAACCGGCTCATATTTTGCTTCATTAATTCCCGATTTAGATAGATCTACCGCCGATATTTGGGATAATATTCCACTAGGCAAGGCAGTAGGCAAAATTGTTGATCCGCTCATTAAACACCGCAACATTTCTCACTCATTGCTTGGAATTTTAATTTTTATTTTGGTCTCTTATCTAATTATTGACAGCTTTCCAATTTATTGGGGAGTCAATAAAGATATCGCTTTTATCTCGATATCTTTGGCATATATATCACACCTGTTGGCTGATATGTTCACTGTTGACGGTATTCCTCTTTTTTATCCCTTAAGAAGAGCTTTTGGTATTCCGCCTCGGCCTTTCGATGGCATAAGAATATTGACCGGAAAATGGTTCGAGAATTTAATAATATTCCCACTGGTTGATATATATCTTGTTTCTATAATTTTAATTAAGTGGCAACACATTAAAACCATAATTTTTAAATAAGGAGAGAAAATGAGCGCAAAGTCACATTTTAACAATGAACAAGCCAAAGAGCTTGGCGAAAAACTGGGCGTTGACTGGAGCAAATGGGATGTAGACCAGCTTAGAAGAGGCATGGACGTAGAGTTAGAGCATGGCAGTATTGATTCAAACACCAACGTCTCCAATGATGATCCATTAACGACCGCCAAAATCGCCTTAGCTCATCTTAATGAGATCCCAGACTACTACGATCGGCTTGAGGCAATGGAGGAGGAGGGAGAAAGATATTGGGAAGAGCAGGAAAAAAATTCCTAGCTACTAATTAATAATTTCAATTTTTAGACACTAATTGCTGATTCAATCTTTATATTCGATATTCAACCCATGAACATTCATCAACTAAAAGCTTTGGAGAAATTAAAAAATGGCGGTATTATCGCCTACCCTACCGACACCACTTTTGGCATGGGCTGTGGTATTTTTTTTACAAATTCAATTAACAGAATCCAAAATATTAAGGGTCGAAACACTCAAAAGGCCATGTCGATAGCTTGCAGTAGCTTGGAGATGGCAGATAAATATGCAGATCTTTCAAATCTGCCAAAGGAGTTCGTGGATATAATTTTCCCAGGGCCAGCCACCCTCCTTTTAACAAAAACTAACTTGGTTTCTAACATAATTTCCGGCGGAAGCCACAAAGTGGGGCTAAGAATACCCAATTACCCAGAGATTCTTGCTCTTATTTCGGAGTTTGATTGTCCGATTATTACTACTTCCGCCAATCTATCCGGCCATAAAGACCCTGTTAAAGATAGCGAAGTTAAACTTGAAGTAGATTATATTTATCCCGGCGAATGCCCCATAAAAAAACCATCAACAATCATAGATATTGAGTCAAAAACTATTTTGCGAGAAGGTGCTGATTGTGATAGATATCGAGAAGCTTTAAAATTGCTATAATTTCCATCTTATTCAGAAAACTTTTCCACCGTGTAGTAAAAAAGTTCAGTATTTTCTTCCCGCCAGCTGTTTTTCTCCAGTCCGGCTTTCTGGCATAAAGCAGACAAAAACTCCTTCTTGTCCGGTAGATCTTGCCAGACCTGCGGTAAAAAAGTAGCTTGGTTAAAACCATCTTGAATAATTATGCCGTGTTCATCTACCTTAATCTGATCTAATAACTCTTGATAATCTTTACTTAAATATGGTTTTGGTTCAGATAGAACAGAAATCTCAATTTTAATCTCATTCAACTCAAAATTTGATAACTGTTCAAAACGATTGTCGCCAAATGCCGCCAATAAAGCATTATTTATTACATCCTCATACATTTTATTTCTGGCTTTAATACTACCAATACAGCCTCTTAAATTTTTGTGTTTGTGTAAGGTTACAAAAGTTGCCGCTTTTTTTAACATTACTTTATCAATAATATCTTTTTCATTAATAGTTAATTTAATTCCGGTGTTAAAATAATCCACCAATGTTTGCCGTGCTATAGCCAATAAATATTTTTTGCTTTTTTCGGACAACATATCTTCTCCATTTAATTATTGGTAATTACATTATTGCCTGAGCAATAATTATTAAACATTGCCGATATAAACATTTTTTAAACCAGCTTCTATGCCGATCTTTTTTGCCTTTTGTAATATTTTTATGGGAGTAGCTATTTTTTCTGTCATTTTGTAACGAGGAAAAAACCGTGAAATGTGCCAAGCAATATTCTTGTCTATTCCAGCAATAAATTCCGCAATTTGTTTAAGCTCATTGGCTTTATCATTTTCGCCGGGGATTACTAAAGTTGTAATTTCTATATGAATTTTCATTTCCCAAAGATGCTTTATGCATTCTAAAACAGGCTCCAAGCTGGCTCCACAAACTTTTCGATAAAATCTATTTGAAAAAGATTTTAAATCAATATTAGCCGCATCTAACAAACCTTTAAGTTTTTGCCTTACTTCATAAGAGATATAACCGTTGCTTACAAAAATATTTTTAATCTTGGCTTTTTTTGCCAGTTTCATTGTGTCTAAAGCATATTCAATAAAAACAGCTGGTTCGTTGTAAGTATATGCGATAGAAGGGCATGCTGATTCTTTAGCAAAATCAACGATTTCCTGAGGAGTCAAGTCAATACCAGTAACTTGATTATGCGGAGGCTTAGTAAGCTGTGATATATCCCAATTTTGACAAAACAAGCAATTAAAATTACATCCGACAGTGCCAATAGAAAATACTTTACTATTTGGCATAAAATGATAAAAAGGCTTCTTTTCTATCGGATCCACGTGGCTAGCCGCAGATATACCATACACCAAAGAATATAAAATGCCTTTAATATTCTGGCGTGTTCCGCATATACCACTTTTACCTTCAAATATTTTACAATAGTGGTTGCAGGCCAAGCATTGGACACAGTCAGAATCAATTTTTTTATAAAAAACAGCCTCTTTCATATTTATCCTTAACTCTATTGAAGCAAATTATGATAAAATATCAAAGTGTATAACAAATAATTAAATATTATAGGAGAAGAATTGAAATTATTTTTCGACATTGAAACGCTACCGGCATCAGGCAAAGATATGGCACTGATCAAGCAATTTTACGACGAAGCAAGATTGAAAAAGGGAGAATCATTAAAAACTAATTTTGATACATATTTAAGAAACACATCGTTTTCTGGTGAATTTGGTCGTATTTTTTGTATCGGCTACGCCGTTGACAATCAACCTGCTTTGGCTTTATCGGGGGATGAAAAAGAAATGCTTGATAATTTTTGGTCTATCGCTAAAGATGCCCATCTTTTCATCGGCCATAATATTATGGAATTCGATTTACGTTTTATTTACAAAAGATCAATTATTAACGGTGTTAAGCCCAGCCGTGAATTAAATTTCGCCCGCTATCGCTCCGATCCGATATTCGACACCATGAAGGAGTGGGAAAAATGGGGGGCTATGGGAGTATCTTTGCACAAATTAAGCATCGCACTAGGTATAGTTTCGCCAAAAGAGGAAGGAATTGATGGAAGCAAGGTATATGATTTTTTTCTCGCCGGCAAAGGGAAAGAGATCATTGAATACTGTAAAAGAGATGTTACGGCAACCAGAGAAGTATATAACAAAATGACTTTTCAAAAATGCTAGACTGTGCATAATTTGAGATTTTTTAACAGATTAACTAGAGCTACCCAAAACCACTAAAAATTAAGATTTTTATGAAATTCAGTCTTAATAATTTGTGGCGATAAATATAACGAACCCAAAAAAACTCTTTATTAAATTATTTTTAAAATTTATAATCTGTGCAATAATTTATTGCTTTTTACCGTTATCTTCCTCTTTGCTAGTCTTTGTTTTTGGTGAACAACAAGGATTTTTTCGGAATAGGATGCTTAAACCAATTAATACAATTATTGATGGCCAGATATAATCCCAAGTATCTCCACTAATTATGCCCAAATTATTAAAAAGTAATAAAATTCCAATTAAAACTAGTCCCAAACCAAACCACATAATAACTCCATTTTTAATTATTTAAAATATTATCAATATATTATCGCAATACGGGGCCAGATCCATCGTGCGGGTCAAAAGGCTTTTCTTTGTGTATGGGCAAAGAAAAGAAAAATGTTGTGCCCTTGCCCTCTCCTTTTGATTCGAACCATATTTTTCCATCGTGTAGCTCTACAAACTTTTTCGAAATATACATGCCAAGACCAGTGCCCTTGACCTCATCTTTTAACACATCAACTTGAGTAAATTTGGCAAAAACTTTATCGGCCTTATCTTCGGGAATTCCCCTGCCGTCGTCCTTGACCCACACAAG
>CAZLCL010000028.1:0-11113 GCA_964558315.1 uncultured Candidatus Saccharibacteria bacterium | reverse complement strand
GCACCAGATCTGCTCTGTGCAGATTTTTTTTATATCATGATATACTTTATATATGAGCAATATTAAACTAGACGAAAAAGATCTGCTACATATTTTTGCCGGGCAAGAGAAAAATAAATTTAAGGTTAAACATGCCCTGTATTGGATATTTATATTTCTTGTGGTATTTTGCATATTATTTATGACGATAAATTTTCAGGCAATTTCAAAAAAAATCTCTTTTTGGTATAAAAATGATTTTAAAGCTGAAAACATTGGATCAAAGTATTACCCCGAAGCGATAGTAAATATGCAATCTACCGATAATATTTCCGCTGTTAATTCATCAGTGCCACAAATTGATGATAATACCATTTTTATTCCAAAAATTGATATTAAAGCCCCAATTTTTTGGCAAATTGCCAATACCGAAAAAGAAGTTCAAAATAATCTTGAAAAGGGTATAGTGCACATCGCCGGCACCTCTTTGCCGGGACAAAAGGGCAATATATTTATTACCGGTCATAGCTCAAACTATTTTTGGAGCAAGGGAAAGTTTAAAG
The DNA here is from genome assembly GCA_964558315.1 of uncultured Candidatus Saccharibacteria bacterium. Lineage (GTDB taxonomy): Bacteria > Patescibacteriota > UBA1384 > XYA2-FULL-43-10 > XYA2-FULL-43-10 > MWCM01. The sequence continues at coordinate 10,571 of CAZLCL010000028.1, read as the reverse complement.
ATGTTTTTTCACTATTAGATCAAATGGTAATTGGCGATTTAATTTATCTCAATTATAACAACACTATTTTTGTTTATAAGGCCAAAGAGATAAAAATTGTTAAACCAACTGATCTTTCGGTATTAGATTACAGCGACGGTTCAAATCTGACGTTAATGACCTGCTCTCCTGTCGGCACCAGCATTAATAGATTAATTGTAGTTTTTGATCAAATAATTCCCGATCCTAACTCAAATACCGGCAAAAACAAAACTAACACCGTTTCTGATGTCGAAGGTTTAAGATAAATTACCTTATCTGGGCACAGTAATATTCATCATTCTGTTTGAATATTATCTCTTTTCCGCGTTCAGTAAATGCATATTTTATATCGCCATCATTAGCCAATTCCACCAATGTAACTTCGTTGCTTCCATCTTCATCAATAATTTTTATTGCATTGCCTTGTTGAAAAACAATATGGTGGTTGTCATAATACCACGATACCTCGCGAATTTTTTGAGAGTATCTGGTAAGTAATTTTTCGCCCGACCAAATTTCATATTCGTTCGAAATCAAATCACGCTTCGAATCTTCCGCTAAACTACTAATCGGCAAATTTAATAGCTCAATCTTATCGCTATTTTGCAATTTTTCTACTTTGATGGAATCTTTAAATAACACAATATTGCTATAATAATTCACCAGCTCTTCTTTAACTTGCGTGCTTACTTTCCACTCTTTATAACCATCTTTTTCGATTTTTACATCATAATAAGCTGGAACTAACTGGTAGGCGCTCTCTTTTTTTGCGGTTTTGGATTGGTTATTAATTGAAATTTTATCCGGTTTAACATCTACAGACAGCACGATCATGCCCGTTTTAATAATTTTTCGGCTCATAAAATTTATTTTATAGCCCATTGAGTATATAATTAAATACGAGGCAATTAGCAATATTAAAGACGCAACTAAAGATTGCCCAAGTATAATCTTGTGAATTCTTTTTGTTCTGCTATTACTCATCTTATTGATAATATCACAATTAATTTAAATGTAAAAAATTAATGTTATTGAATAATATGATATTTTAACATAATATATGCATGTTTAACAAAGGAGATTTATGCCACGCTATATCATCAACGGACAACAAAAACTACATGGCCATATACCTATTTCGGGTGCAAAAAATTCTGCTTTAAAGCTGTTGGCGGCTTCCGTCTTAGCAAAAGGCAAAACCGTTTTAAATAATGTTCCCGATATTATTGATATTGCCAAAATGGAAAATATTCTGATACATTTAGGCGCAAAAGTCAACAAAGATATTTCGCAAATTTCTATTGATACTTCTTGTATAAACACTACATTGCTTAATTCTGAATTTACTAAAAAAATTAGGGCATCAATCGTTTTGGTTGGCCCAATGCTTTCACGATTCGGAGAGGTCACAATATTCCAACCCGGCGGATGTTTGATCGGTGTGCGATCTATAGATGATCATATTGATTTATTTAAGCAATTTGGTGTTGAAGTTATTGAAGATGGAGATAAATACATTTTTAAAGGCAAACCCAAGTCGGGAGAAATCACTCTCTGTAAAATGAGTGTTACTGCAACAGAAAACGCTATCATGGCATCTGTTCTTTCGCCGGGCAGAACGATCATCCGAGTAGCCGCGGCAGAGCCAGAAATTTCTGATTTAGCAAATTATTTGAATAAAATGGGAGCAGACATTAAAGGTGCGGGCACTCATGATATCGAAATTAATGGCGTAAAGGAACTAATACCGACAGATTTTACTATTATGCAAGACAGAATCGAAGCCGCTACATATATTATGGCCGCTATTGCGACTAATTCAGAGGTGGAAATCGGCCCTTTTATACCGGAGCACTTAAGCATAGTTATGTCAAAATTACAAAAGTCGGGGGCAAAATTTTGCTTTAAGCAAAAAGAAGGACAAAATTTTATAACAACTATGCGGCATGAAGATCTTAAACCAGTTGATATTGACACCCGCACTTATCCGGGGTTTCCAACCGATTTGCAATCAGTATATGCTGTTTTAATGTCGCAAGCTAAAGGTAAAACCAGAATATTCGAAACATTATTTGAAAGTCGTTTCGGATATATAGAGGAGTTAAAAAGAATGGATGCGAACATTAATATTATTAGCCCTCATATTATTGAAATTATTGGTAAAACATTTTTTAAGGGCGAAATAATTGATGCTTACGATATTAGAGGGGGTTCCGCTTTGGTTTTGGCCGGTTTGCTCGCTAAAGGGGAGACGATTATCAATCACGCCGAAATGATTGAACGCGGATATGAAAATATGGTGGAAAAATTATTTAATTCTGGCGCCCACATCAAGAGAATGGAGTAAAATGTCAAAAAAAATTGCAATAGATTTAGGCACAACCAATGTAATGGTTTTTATACCCAAAAAGGGTGTTGTTATTAATGAACCAAGTGTTGTGGCTTTGCAAGCTATAGATTCAAAAGTGATGGCAATAGGCTCTGAGGCGAAAGATATGCTTGGCCGCACTCCTGACAGTATAATTGCTTCACACCCTCTTCAAGACGGTGTTATCGCCAATTATCGCGTTACCAGGGCTATGCTTAAGAATTATATTGACAAAGTAATGGGGCGTTTTCGTTTATATAAGCCTGAGATTATGATCTCTGTTCCCGCCGGCATTACTTCTACAGAAAAAAGGGCTGTTATAGATGCTTGCACATCGGCCGGCGCTAAAGAGACTTTTATTATCAAACAGCCAGTGGCGGCCGCCTTAGGTGCAGGAGTTCCTATCGCCACTCCATCTGGTAACATGATAATTGATATCGGGGGAGGCACCTCAGAAGTTGCAGTAATTGCCTTAGGTGATATTGTGACTTCAAAATCATTGCGAGTTGGCGGTTTAAAAATTGATAAAGCAATTACCAATTATATTCGTAAAAAATACAATTTAGTAATTGGCGACCAAACTGCAGAAGATGTAAAAATTAAAATCGGCTCTGCATTATCTTCAAAAAAAGAAGAGAAAATGGAAATCTCCGGCTCTAATGCTGTAACTGGTCTGCCCGAAAGCATCATAATTACTTCCGAAGATGTGGTAAAAGGCATTAAAAATCCGTTATTAGATATAATTAACGCTGTAAAAGAGGTATTGCAAAACACACCTCCTGAGCTTGCAAGTGATGTAATGGACAAAGGAATAATTATTACTGGTGGAGGAGCGCAACTCCGTAATATTGATACATTGTTAACAAAGGTTACTGGCGTGCCGTGTGAGGTTGCCGAAGAACCTATTTTTTGCACAATAAAAGGTTGCGGTATTGCTTTGGATCATTTGCAATCATATAAAAAATCTGTTCTCTGGGCTAAGAATTAAACTTTTAAAATGAATATCGGAATAAACGCAACATATTTAGGGAAACCACACAAGACAGGTGTTGAAAAATATGCCCAATCTGTTATCAACACTTTATTCAGTGTCAATCAGCAAGATCAAATATTTCTCTTTTCCCAGCATAATCTAAATCTAACACCAAAAAAAAATGTGAAGGTTTTCGTTTCTCCGTTTTTTAAAGGCTGGCACACTCTTAGGTTACCACTTGAATTGCGTCGTCATCCTGTAGATATTTTTTTTGAACCCGGCTATTCCGTTCCTCCTTTTGTCTCTGTTCCTACGGTTGTTGTAATTCACGATTTGGCATATCGTTTTTTCCCTCAGGCTTACAGCAAAAAACAAATTATTCATTTCAATTCTGTGTTTAATAATATTGCCAAAAAATCTAAAGGCATTGTCTTTATTAGTAAAAGCACTCAAAAGGATTTTGAACATTTTTACCCAAATTGCAACGCCTTAAAAAAAACTATATATCTTGGCCCAATAGGTGAAACTACCATAAATTATGATCGTGATAATAATAAATTTTTGCCCCATAAATATATCTTAAGTGTTGGCAGATTAGAAACCAGAAAAAATACTCTTAACTTAATTCGTGCTTATAAAACAGTAAGAAAAACTAATAAAAATATTGATCATAAATTAGTTTTAGTCGGCTCAAAAGGCGTGGGATATAATTTAATTAAAAAGGAGATTGATTCTGATCCACTAATCAAAAAAGATATTATTGAAACTGGTTATCTTAACGATGTTGAATTACAATCTGCCTATAAAAATGCTAGTTTATTCGTTTTCCCATCATTATATGAAGGTTTTGGCCTACCAATTTTAGAAGCTTTTAAACATCAAACACCTACCATCACCAGCAATATCTCCTCTATGCCCGAGGTTGCTGGTAGCGCCGCTTTATATTGCGATCCACAAAATATTCAAGATATCGCCGATAAAATTTTGATGTTAATATTATGCCCCTCATTAATAAAACATTTAAATGTCCAAGCCAAGAAACAGTTATCAAAATTTAGTTGGCATGATCACTGCCAAGAATTAATCGAATTTTTAAATTTATGCAAATGAAAATCGCCTTAGTTCATGACATTTTAATAAAATATGGGGGAGCAGAACGTGTTTTGGAATTATTACACGCAATTTATCCTTCTGCTCCGATTTATACATTATTATACGACGCCAAAGGAACTAAAAATGTTTTTAGCGATCCAGCTTACAAAATTAATCAAAGCAATCTATCTAAGTTACCAAAATTTCTTAAAAACCATTCAAAACTTCTATTGCCATATTTTCCTAAAGCAATCGAGGAATTTGATTTATCTCAATATGATATAGTTATATCCAACTCAAACTCTTTTGCGCACGGGGTTATTACCAAACCAACTACTTTACATATTTGTTACTGCCATTCACCAATTAGATATGTTTGGGACTGGCATTCGGAGTATATAAAGGAGAACCACTTTGACAAAGGCTTGGTCTCTTTATATATTAAAAAAATTCTGAGTGAAATTAGGATTTGGGACTATTACGCTTCCTCGAGACCCGATATTTGGATTGCTAATTCTAAAAATGTTCAAAAAAGGATTGAAAAATATTACCGCTTATCTAGCACAATTATTTATCCTTCAACTAAGCTTTTTGCAAAAGAGGTAGATACTAAATTTGATGATTATTATTTAATAATTTCCAGGCTTTCTCCGTATAAAAAAATAGATTTAGCTATTTCGGCATTTAATAAAAATAAGAAAAAGTTAATTATTATTGGTGAAGGCAACGATTTATATAGATTAAAAAATATGGCCAATAAAAATATTAAATTTTTAGGATATCAAAACAACGAAAGCGTGTCGCACTATTTATCCAACTGTAAAGCCTTGATTTTTCCGGGCGAAGAAGATTTCGGATTAACTCCTATCGAGGCAATGAGTTACGGTAAGTCTGTTATTGCTTACAAAAAAGGCGGTGTAACAGAAACTGTAATTGATAAACAAACCGGCGTTTTTTTCGATCAAGCTGACTCCTGTTCTTTAAAACAAGCAATAAACTATTTTGAAAAAAATCTTAATGCTTTTTCTGCTCATAAATGTCGAGATCGAGCAAATGAATTTTCTGAACAAGTTTTTATTCAAAAATTTAAATCCCAAGTCGAATTATTTTATAAAAATTTTACCAATGAAAATAACTCCAGATAAAATTACAATTTTTAATGTCAAATTAGACAATCTTAATTCCAACAAAGCAACTGAAAAAATTTTTAGTTTTTTAGATAAAAGATCTTCTTCAATTGTGACCACCGTTAATACAGAATTTGTAATGAGATCAACTGAAAATAAAGATTTTTTTACCTTATTGACTAAAAAATCTTCTCTAAATTTAATTGATGGCAGTGGAATTATTTGGGGATATTGTCTTTTAAACTCATGGCGGCCTAAAACAAAGTATTTAAAACAGATATATGTTTTTTTGCAAATGGTGGTATATATTCTGTTATATCCCTTTTTGATTACCTATTTTTGTAAAAGAATTTATAAAACTTCTGGCGCTGATTTAGTATGGGATATCGCTAAAAAGGCATCGGAAAAAGATAAAAGTATATTCTTGTTAGGCAATAAATTTGGACTCGATCCAACATCTGTAGAAAAATCATCGCTTGAACTTCAGACAAAAATTTTTAATTTAAAAATTGCCGGCGCTTTAGCAATTGACCCGAATTTTGATAATAAATATTTAATAGAAGAGATTAAAAAATCCGGTGCAGATATCATATATTGTGCGCTTGGTTCACCAGCTCAGGAATTCTGGTTATTAAATAATCTTAGTAAAACTGGTGCAAAAGTCGGCATTGGTTTAGGTGGAACTCTTGATTTTATTGCCGGCGCCCAAAAAAGAGCTCCAAAGTTTATTCGATCCTTAGGTTTTGAATGGCTTTATCGTTTAATTAGGCAGCCCAGAAGAATAAAAAGGCAGGGGTCTTTAGCAAAATTTATTTATAAAATATTAATTTTACGTCTTTGCTAAGGATAAGTAATATGAAATCAATTGTTCTTTATCAAACAAAAAACGGCGCTAGCGAAATATATGCGAAGTGGTTAGCAGAAGAGAAGAAGGCTGAAATAAAAACTTTTTCTAATACTGATAAAATTGATTTTGATAGTCATGATGTCTTTTACATTATTAGCGGAACTTACGGCGGACAAATGCCTTTAGTAAATTTCCTCAAAGATAATTGGGAAGATATTAAACAAAAAGATATCACAGCCATAGCAGTCGGCATGGTGCCCGCTAACCATTGGTGGAGTAAAATTTCCTATAAATTTATCCCGAAATATATTAAAGCGAATATAAAATTTTATAAATTAGTTGGTTTTGTGCCAGATAGGCCGGAAACAAAAAAGGCATTAAAAAAGGAAAATCTCTCAATCATTAAATAGTCTGTCTAAACAAAATATTTGATCTATAAATTGCCACAAACAAATAAATTGTTATTTATTTACAAAAGAAGTAAAATTTAAATTAATAAATAAATTAGGAGGGATATGGAGCAATTTTCAGCCGGTTCAGACAAAACTGGGCAAAGCAAAAAAAAGCAATAAAGGTAAAATTGTTGCCCTTATTGTAATAATATTGGCGCTAGTCGCAGGCGGAGGATATTACGCATATTCTAAGCTTTCCAAAAATTCCGATGAAGGTTCAACGAATTCAGTTGGTGATAAAGTAGCGGAAAGTGAGTGTAAATACGACGATAAAGATTTGTGCAAATTTATCACCAGTTGGAAAGATGAAAAATATATTACAATGAAAGGCACTTCTACAGATAAAGATGGTAAAATCAGCACCTGGCTTATGAAAATGGAAGGAGAGAATAAAAGCCAAATGGTCTCGAGTGAAGAAGGAGAGGAGAAATACAATACCATAACAATAGATAACACAACTTATACCAAGGATTACACCGATAATAAATGGTTTAAGCAGACTTCTAGTTCCGATTCAGAGGTTACGAATGATTATATTAAAGAAGATATAGATTTTGACGAAAAAGAAGCTTCTGTCGAAGATAAAACCACTTATCAAAAAATTGGGAAAGAAAAATGTGACAAATGGACATGTTTTAAATATCAAGTTATTGACCCGACTAACAATGAATCTACCCAATATATTTACTTTGATGACGATGAATATTTGTTGCGTAAAATGAGAACGGAAGAAACGGACGGCACAATTACTGAAATCACTTACGATTATTCAAAATTTTCTATTAGCGAGCCATCTCCGACCAAAGAGGGGAGTTTATACGACTCATCACTAAACAATATTGAGGAATCACAAAACTCAGACGCAGTTGACTATTCAGATGATTATGACGGAACCATCAACAATGATTCCGAAGACAGTAGCTCATCAACGGCCGTCGACAATGAAATTGACAGCTCATACTCAGAATAGTTTTTGGTTCTAGTTAATCTTATCGCGTAACATAAATTGATTATACTGTGCATATCCAAATTTTCGCTATAAACACATTGATATTATTGCGTTTTTTTGCTAATTTGTTCTTGCAAAGCCAATACAAAACGGAGGTGCGATATGCCGAGGCCGAGAGCATGGTTGCACAGGCCGACAGTCTTTGTGCTAAAGCTGTTGGCTTTCATCCTGAGGTATCGCGTGGCTGTAAGGGGGCAAGAGAACATACCTAAGAGTGGGGGATTTGTTCTAGCCCCCAATCACCTCTGTTACCTCGACCCACCGGTCGTGGTCTGCACCATGCCACGGCCGGTTTACTTCATGGCCAAAAAAAAGCTCTTTCGAGCCTTCTTTGGCCTTCTTGGCAAATACTTCGCTGAGTCTGGAGTCTTTGCCATTGACCCCGACGATAGGGCATCTGTCAGCTCAGCGCTAAGACTGAGCGTTGAGATCGTAAGACAAGGGCGGGGGATTTGTATCTACCCCCAAGGCACGCGCATGCCTCCCGGACATATCAACATGGAAGATGTCCACGGGGGCATGGCATACGTGGCGAGCAAAGGCGATGTCCCGATCATCCCAATGCTAATGTGCTACCAAAAGTGGGGCGTCGAAGTTGCCTTCGGGCCAGCTGTTGTCGGGGGAGACAGAGACAGCTTGATAAAGAAGGCGGTAGGGGCGATTAACAGCCTCTACGACAACGCAATGGGCCACACGAATCGTGGGCGAGGCTAAGGCTTCGCCCGCCGCACAAGCATAAAATAGATAATATAGTAATTGTTAAACTGTTAAAATATTTTTCTAAATTAGCGGACGAATAAACTAGTTAGCATTATTTCACACTGTTTTTAGTTATTTTAATTTTGACTCACTTTTTATTTGTTGCATCTCACTATCATATTCACACCTAATCTCACTATTCGCAATTTTTGTATCAGCTGTGCTTTCTTTTTTAATATTGCCCAAACTTTCAATTATTTTGTTACAGTAGGTTACTTTATCTTCTATTGATGATTGAGTTGGAATTCTTATCAAATTTTTGTGACCTTCGTAAGATGCGCTGATTGCCATGTCTAATTTTCTGGCGGTGTCACCATCTTCAAACCTGTTTGGATTCCCCGCCTTAAGATCTTCGTATAATTCCGGTTTATCCGTGGCAAGCGAACTTAAATGAATTACAACATCGTATAAATCCAGGCATTTTTCTAGCTGAAGATTTTGATCTTCAAGAAATTTATCTCTACCGCCCTCAGTATAAGCCGCTCCGTCTAGCACCCCGCGGTCACAAAGGATAATACTTTCATTTTGGCTTAAGCTTGCAATTTGCGTTATCAGCATCTCATCTTCTAGTTGTTTTTCAATAATTCGACGTTGAAATTCATCTTGCCACTCCTGACTCCACTCAATATCTTTGCCGGGTATTCCCACGCCCCCATTTTCGTAGGGAATTTCTAGTAACTGTGTGGCCACCTCCGGCACTACATAAAGTCTTGACCCAAACTTACTTTTTAAAGCTGACAATACCTCTGATTTGCCTGCACACGGCCCACCCGTTAGCGCAATTTTTTTAACTTTGTTGTGTTCTTTAGTTTTTTCTTCTTTTAACTCTTTGCTTTCTTTTTCTTGAGCATATTTTTCAGCAATATCATGCAAATTTTTACATTTAGCTAGATTTCTGTTTTTATAACATTGATATTCGCTAACAATTTCGCCTTCGCCGATGAAGTTTTTTATCATCTCTTCTACTTGCTCTCTCGAGTATTTATCTTGATCGTATTCTACTTCGACTATCACCAAACCCTTAAGCTTGCCTTTGTAAACATCCACCTCTGCCGTTAAATCATCTGCTAAGTAGCTCTGGTAACGTTCTTTTTCTATTCCTTCTTTTGAACCAAATTTTATTAGCTCATTTAATTCAGTATCGTTTATTTCTACCTCTAATTCTTCTCGCAGTTCGCCTCCTGTATTTTTCGCAGTCATTGTATATGATACCGCGCCTTGAAAATCTCTAGTTGACCTGACTCTAAGTTCAGAAAAACTTTCTTTCTCTAGATCTGGCATTTTTTGTTTAGCGATTCGTGCTATTTCGGGGTTGTTCAGATCCAAATAAATCTGTTTAATCCATTTTTTTACTCCACCGGGAGAGTGTTGATTCTCCGGCAAATACTTCATTTCTCGCTCTTTCATTCTTGTTCCTTTCTATAATTAATAAATTTTTTGGCATATTTGGGTAGTAATCTTTCTAAATCTATGTAACGCGAATAATCTTTATTCTTATCATCTTCGATTTTGTCTGCCGGCTGTGGATTCAAAAAAACGACCTCTATTTCAGAGATCGTTTTTCTTATTTCTTCTAGTTTTTGTTTGTCTGTTATCTTTTTAAGAAAATTTGGCCTGTTATTTTTAAGATAATGCCTAATTAAAAAACATTGAGGAGAAAACAATATTCGATTTTTGGCCGCCTTAAAATTGTCCCTTTTTATATACATTGTTCCTTAAATATTAAAAAAAGAGGCCTAAGCCTCGTTAATGTTAACTTCAGTATCTGGCTTGCGATCGTGCCAGCATTTATCTATCTTAATTTTTAGCCAATTTATTTGCCTCATTCCAAAAAAGGATTGTAGCATGTTTTGCGAGATATGTCAATACCCTGCCCTGGTAGAGTACATCGGTAACAACTTATGTTGTTTTCTTAATGTATAT
>CAZLCL010000027.1:5349-11254 GCA_964558315.1 uncultured Candidatus Saccharibacteria bacterium | reverse complement strand
TATGTTGGGCCGATATATGTCTTTAGAAATGAATTTCATTCTCCTGTGCAATACATAAAAATTGCCAGCAACACGGTGGCGCTTGGGGATATTGCTACTGCTCCAGAAGATAGATATGCTGATTTTGGGCCGATTTATTATTATCATAACACTTTTCGTCTAAGTGAAAGTGGTTGGGGCTCGGTTGTTCATGCAAGTCCTTTACTTTTTTTCAGATTTGCCGCATTAATGCACACGAATTTTACCTTTAAAAACAATATTTTTTATGGTAGATCGTTGGCTAAATTCTTTTACGAGTATGCCAAAGATTGGAGTAGAAGCAGTTATGTCTGGGGGCAACTTGAATCGGATTATAATGTTTACTGGGATAGAAAAACTACTACTAATCCTAATGTGGATTATGGCGCCGATCTTCACAGCTTTTTTGAGGACCCTGATTTAGTCAATCCGTATTTTCCCGGACAAAATTTTCGTCTAAAATCGGATAGCCCAGCCATAGATAGCGGAGTTGTTTTAAATAATATCAACGACAACTATTTGGGTTCTGCTCCGGATATGGGTAAATACGAGTATGCTGATCCCGGAGTGAACAATCCACCGGTTTTTGCTGAAATAGATGACAAAACCATTGAAACCACAAAAATTTTAAGTTTTAATGTTGAAGCAAGTGATCCCGATGGCGATCAGGTATATATCTATGCCGACGATCTACCAAGTGGCTCCTCTTTTAACAGCACTACTAATCTATTTTATTGGACTCCTGCTAAAAATCAGCATGGTGAGCATGCTGTAAAATTCAGCGCCTCGGATATTTACGGTAATTCAAGCGAAAAAACGCTAAACATCACTGTCACTTACACTAATCAGCCTCCGGTGATTAATCCAAGCGTAAATATCTCCGCTGGGCTGTTTCCCCTTAATGTCCAATTTACCGCAAACGCTACTGATGAGGACGGTAGTATTGCCTCATATTTGTGGAACTTCGGGGACGGCAGTTCATCCACCTCAGCAAACCCGCAACACACATATGAAAGTGCTGGCTCGTTTACGGCAACTCTTAAAGTCACAGATAATTTGGGTCTTTATTCCGAAGACCAAATTGAAATCCAAGTTTACAGTTCTATTGAAGATGCTGGCGACAAATCATTGGTAATAGGATACGATAGCGATAACATCTTAACTGCTCCTTCTGTAGCTAGGGATGGATTAGGCATAATTAATGTTCCGTATAAAGTTCGAAGTAAATTAGGGTCTTACCTTACAGACAAATCTTTGTCAATTTTTAGTATGCAATATAGAATTGGCCAAAATGAATGGCAGGATTTAGGAGCTGATAATACCGAAGATTTAAATTTATCCTCCAAAATTTACTCAACTTTCAATGACTCCCCATTGAATTTTAAAATTCTCTCCAAGAAAATATTTGCAAATCAGCATTTACCCTCAATTATTTTCCGTTTTAAAATTAGATCAGGCGCCGATGAATCAGATTATGGGGTAACACAAGCATTAAAATTAGATAATAAATCGCCTGAGGTCGGAAAGGTTGAATTGTTTAACGATGTGGATAGCGGACTAAAAATTGTATCTGAGGTTACAGATGATTCAGACTTAGAGATAATATACTCCTCTAACGGCGATTTTTCCGGTGCTGAATGGCTCCCGTATCAAGATGAAATTAATTTGTCTTCAGAACAAAGCGAATTATTTGGTCCATATCTTCCTCAAATCTTCGGTAAAGAGATGTTTGAAAGAGCGGAGGCCGAAGAAGAAACTACCGGAACGTTGTTTGTAAGGTTTAGAGACTATTTCGGCAATCAGAGTGGCACATATTCGGCTGAATACGTAATTTCCGGTGATGGCACAATTTCTAATGTTAGATCATCCAGCGGGGGCACTAATACCGAAAACGATTCTAATAATTCTGTTGCTGAGGAGAGTTCAGATAATAATATTTCACTCGAAGAGATCACAAATTCAGAGCCTAGGTCAGATGAAGATCCTCCTCAGATTGGTCTGAGCGAAGAGGAAATTCAGAAAAAAATCGCCGAAGAGCGGTTAACTTCTATTGCGAATGTCGCTTTTTATGTTTTGGCATTGATTCTTTTGCTTGTTACTCTAATGGATTACTTAGGATTGTATTTGGAAATGTTTAAACAGATTAGAGACTTTTTTAATAAACCAGTCTTGCTTTATACGCGCTGGTTTTTAGCGGGCATAATTCAAATAGTATTTATTATTCAATTAATTGATAAATTTTATTATATTCTTGCCGCCTATATTGTGCTTTATTGGATTCTAGAAGCCGCCAATATCTATGAAATTTATTTGTATCGAAAACACCATTTACTTAAATATAAGTATTAACCACCATTAATATTTTTGTAATAATTCATCCTAAGTATCTATTAGTCTTAAGGCAAAAGTTTTCAACAGCTAAAGACATTTATCGGCTAGTCACAGCTATTTTTATTAACGATATAAAAATTTGTTTTTGTTAATAGAAATCGGCTTTAATCAAAAAAAATATATAGCATATGCTATATATTTTATGTATAATAAAATTATTATAAAAGATTAATAAAAGATGAATAATAGAAGAGACATAGATCATAATATCTGGCTTATTCAGAGGAGCACTCGGACTTCTTTTAGCTCTTTTTTAAGACTTCACAATTATTTGAGAACAAAATCTAAAATATACTATTTTTGGCATGCCAATAGGATATCTTCAATATTACATCAAACACTCTTGGCTGTATTTGTAATTGGTGTAACTTATTGGACATTTAATTCTTATCAGCAATATGTTAAAGCGGCCAATAAATCTAAAGAGATTGCTCAAGATGTCGCGACTATGGAACAACGAGTGGCACAAAATAAGGTAAGCCCAATATCGGAGGATATACTTAGCCAGATTAGTCAAATTACTGCAAATCAAGCGGTATCAGCATTTTCTTCGGAGCTAAAAGAGATTTATTCATTATCAGATAAGCAAGCCTATCTTTTAGTCCAAGAAGATATTAAGCAAGCGGTCGCAAAAGATAATACATTGCTAGAGTTAATAAAAATTCTTGAAAATGGTGGCAAATTGCAAAATGAACAGATGTCGAATTTGATCACTACTCTATCAAAAATCGGCCAAGATTCAATTTTAAGCATTATAAACGACAATCTAACTTCTGCAAATGGACAGCTAGGAGAGATTGAGAAACGGCTAGAAAATACTTTAAAGGTTGTCGTAAACAACGATAAGGAGAGTATTGCTGTTACAAATTTCCCTCAAGATTATCCTTCATCTAGTTTCAGCAATAGCCAAGAAGATATCGGAGGTAATATTTTTAATAGAAGCCAAGATTTTGAACAGTGGGCGCTAAAGCACAATTACTATAGATATTTATTGTCTAAAGAGATAACTATCCCCAAATTAGGAGAGAGCGTAGATGCTCATTTTTTAGAAGCTCCTCAAGGCCACACTTATTATTTATTGGATATTACTGTCTCTTTACAAAGCAATAAATATGCCAAAATCGAAATAGACTATAAGCAAAACCAATCATCAGAGGCTATCCCAGTAAGCCAACTACTTGTAAGTGACACTAAATCGGAAGAATTTGAACAAAAAATAAAATTATCTCCAAACAGTTCGATCCAAATTATTGTGAAAGGCATTGATAAACCGAATGGCTCAGTTTTAATATCGCTTACCTATATAGATTTGCCTTGGGAAGAGTAACAGATGATTTTTTCTATATGTGAAAAAGTCATTTTTGTGATAAAATTTAATTGTCGAACATCCAAATATACAAGCTACCTAACGAGAAGTGCTATATCGGGGGGTAGGCACTTATTTTTGGAGCTGAAGTAATTTTACTGATTAAGAAGTGGAGATTTTTTATGGATAGAAATATTGATCTTTTTGTGCAAGGTTTTGGTAAAAAGCCTGTGTATAAAATTGTTACCCCTAGTAGAGTGAATATTATTGGTGAACACTCTGATTATTTTGATAATTTCGTTTTATCTATGGCAGTCGGAAATCTTACAATGAAGGCGTATGTTTTGCCTAGAGATGATAATAAGATCAGAATTTACTCGTTAAATTTGCGTGAACAGGATAAACCTTTTTTTGAATTTTCTATACAAGATGATAGATACAAAATTCAGTGGGTTCAATATATTCAAGGCGCTACCGCTATGTATGCGGAGGAGTATAAAAGAAGAAACGTCAAAGGTTTTGATATGCTTATTGACTCTTCGATACCCGTTGGAGGGGGTTTATCTTCATCATCTGCTCTAACTATGACCGCGCTTACAGCACTTGGGTCGGCTAATGGCTTTACCGACGGTCAAATTGATTACACTCCAGAGGAGGGCATAGAGATAATCAACTCCAAAGCCGATGATCAGAAAACCTCAAATTTGCTGAAGAAATTTTTTATGATGGGGTGTTGGGCGGAGTATTGGTATGGCACACGAGGTGGCTTTAATGATCATTTAGCCATAGCTACAGGTAAAAAACAATTTGCGACACTTTCTGATAATAGAGAGAAAAGTTATTTATATTCACCGATTCCAGAGGAGGTCGCGTTTATCATCAGCAATACTATGGTTAAGCACAATCAATTGTTCTCTGAATATGACAATAGGAAGAAAAACGCATTTTCAGCCATAGCTAAAATCGAATCACACTATCCGGAGGTGCAAAATGCTAGAGATGTCACTTCTGAAATGCTCGAACAACATAAAAATGAATTAACCGAACAGGAATACAGGCGATTAAAACATCCGATTACAGAAAGAGAGCGAGTTTTCTTAATGATGGAAGCCTTGAAAGATAAAAATTTTATTCAGGCAGGAGAATTATTAAATTTAACTCACAAAAGCTTAAAAGAGGATTACGAGGTAACTTGTGATGAACTCGATATTATGCAAAAAGCCGCAGTTGATAGTGAGGGATGCTTTGGGGCAAGGATGGTTGGGGGAGGATTTGGCGGTTGTGTAATCTCTTTGGTTGATCAAAATTATAAGCACAAATTTATTGAACAGATTAAAAAAAGCTATGATTCACACCCCGATATTGCTAAACAAAACATAAAATCAGAAGCTTGGGAAGCGGTATCCGGTGACGGTATTAAAGTTGAACGGATAATTGAATAAATTTAAAATTTTTTAGCATATTCTCTGCTTCTAAGCACAGCAGTAAGTGTAAATAATCTCACGTTTAGGGCGCAAACCTTTAATACTTTAATGATTAAAAGTTCCTCAATATTTTTATTACAAGATACAATTGCTATAAATTAAGTTGTTCTATGTTATTTTATCTTAGGTGGTAATTAAGATCATATTATAATAAATTTTGATTTATTCTTAGAATTAATTGTATAATAATATTGAAATAGCGGAGGGGATTATTAAAAGCACGCTTAAAGTATCTTCCAAAATATTTAAGTTTTTTGCCAAGGGGCAAAAAGCCTCTTTTACTATGGTTGAAATACTTATTGATTTAATGATTGTTACTCTGATTGCTATGGCCGTGTTATCTGCTTTCATGATATCAATGAAGTCAATATCTAATGCCAGAGCAAGAATTGCCGCAGTTTCGATAGCAAATGAAAAAATGGAAATAATTAGAAATATGCCTTATGACTCTTTGGGAACAGTTAAAGGCTGGCCAAAGGGCGAAATATTAGATGTCGAAGAGCTACAGAATAACGAGATCAATTTTGAGGTAAAAACGGTAATAGCTACAGTTGATGATCCTTACGATGGCTGTGTTGATAAGGGGGCTAGCGGGGCGCCAAGCATCTGTTTGCAACAAATGGATCCATCTAAACCGCAAGATTTGTCTCCATACGATTACAAAAGAGCCGAGATAAAGATTAATAGAAAAGGCGGAAGCATAGTC
>CAZLCL010000027.1:0-5249 GCA_964558315.1 uncultured Candidatus Saccharibacteria bacterium | reverse complement strand
AAAAACGGATATTCTACCGAGATGACATATGCTCGAACGGCACAAAATCCCAATGCGACCCAGCCAGATGTCTCAATTTATTTACAAAAAATGACATATCAACATTTTTCGATAGACAAATTAGGTTCAATAAAAATTAAACTAGTAGATAGCGCCGAACAACCGATATCAAATGCTTTAGTTCACATAGAAAGTGAAAAAGAAATTTACTTTAATCCTTCAACAAAAAAATATTCTCAAGACATAATAACTGGTGAAAATGGTGAGATCACTTTAGATTTGATGGAATATGGTAATTATCTGTTTTCTGTTCTTGCCCGGTATGTTGTTTCAACATCTCCGTATCAGCCGAGCTATCTAAATCCTGGAGTAGAAATGAACCTTTTATTGACTGTCTCCGATGATAGTAATTATCCAGTAATTATAGATTGTAATCCCTTAACAGGGGTAGCTGGGCAAGAAGTATCTTTATTAGTCGGTGGCGATAATTTTGACAATAATGCCACTATAAAAATTGTCAGCGAATCGGGCGTCGAAATTGTCGGGCAAAATATTGATGTTCAGCATAGCTCAGCAGATTCTATCAGCGCAGACTTTGACTTATCTGGCGCCGAATTAGGTTATTGGGACATAATAGTTGCAAATCCAAATGGTGATTCAATTAAACAAAGAGATGGGGTAGAAATTGTTGAGGAATAAATTAATTAAAAAACATGGCCGCATAAAAGCTTTTTCATTGGTAGAAATTATTATTACGACTGCTTTATTTGCAACATTAACTACCATAATTACTCAATTTATTGTTTCTAATATTAAATTATATCAACAAAATTATAAAAAGAATGTTGTAGAAAATCGTATAGCTCAAACTATGCGAGAGTTTGAGTTTTCCACAAGAGCGGCGAGCAGTATTGATAATATTTCCGCCAATCAGATATCTTATTATCGTTATTTCGACTTAGAATCAGAGTATCCAAAGCTAGTAAGGTATTATGTCGAGGGAAACCAGTTTAAAGTTGGTCAAACCGACCCGATAGTCAATGTTGATGGGACACCTCCGAGTTATCCGTTAGATCAAGAAGAGTGTGTGCTATTAATTGATGGGTTAGAAAATACCACTTCTCTATTTAAATATTTCGATGAAGATAATCAAGAGCTGACCTCGGAGATTCAAATTTCGGAAATTAGAATGATCAAATTAAATATTGTTCTGACTGAAAAAAATATGGAGTCTAAACCTCTAACAGGGACAACAACGGTTAGTTTGCGTAATATAAAAGATAATTTATAGGATAATATTATTATGAAACTGATCAATAAAAAGTCATTATTTACAAAAAGAAAAAAGGGAGTCTATTTGCCGATAGTTTTGTTATTGTCGGTCTTGTTTATCGCTTATGCGGTAGCAATTGTGTCGTTTTCGATGTTAAACATAAAAACTGCTGTCTTGCATAATAAAAAAATTACTTCAATGTCTTTAGCCGAAGCTGGAATAAATTATTATATGTGGCATTTAGGGCACAATACTAACGATTTTTGCGATGGCAATGTTTGCCAAGAATCCGAAACTTATGGCCCATACTCTCATAATTACTACGATCAAAGCGGAGTTTCACTTGGCACTTTTGAGCTAACCATTACACCTCCCGAGCCGGGTCAAACAAAGGTTGTAATTAAATCTATTGGCAAGGTAAAGGGGGTTTCGCCAAAAAGAACCATAATCGCTACTGTAGAGATGCCGGCATTCACAAAACATGCTATTGTCGCAGAAAATTCATATATTTACACGGAAGCTTGGGAGGAGATCGAAGGGGATATCCATTCTAATAATAGTGGTATATATAATAGAGGTAATATCAAAGGGAACGCCTCAACAAATCTAGCCGAAGACGCGTCTTTCGAAATAGATGGTTTCGGAATATTTTCTCCACCATTAATTGATACTCCGGATACAGTAGGCACTTTTGAAGGAGATAAGATTTACAATGCCGATTTAATTCAATTCCCATTGATCAATGAAAATATTATTAACAGTCGCGAAAAAACTATTTCTGGCGAAATAGGGCACTATTACCCTAATCCGAGTGGCTATAGAGGATACCATATAGTCTTAAATAACAACTCATACACTCTTTATAAAATAAAAAGGGCTAATAATGAATTATCAATTATTGAAGAAACAAAAATTGATGATTATGCCATTCCTAATGATGGAGTAATATTTTGCGAAACCAATGTATGGATCGAAGGGACAATAAATAATAATCGGGTCACAATAATTGCTTCGGATAAAGATGCTTCAGAAAGTTCAAAAAAACAAATAATTATCAATAATTCACTTCTTTATTCAGCTAAAGACGGAAATAGCAAAATTGGTTTGATTGCTACTGGGGACATTTCCACTCCAAGATTTCAAATCAGCCCCACAATGGAAATTGATGCCGCCATGATATCCAGGCACGGGAATATTTGGTATCCCGAAATATGGGCTAGCACTAAAATTGACGGCACATTAACTGTATGGGGTAGCGCTTATCACAATGCCGGGTTAATGTGGAGTTATAGTTCTGGAATAGACAAGCCTTGGTATGGTGGTTTTCGTCGAATAGTAATCAAATTCGATCCTCATAATGCTTTTAGCCCACCTCCTTATTTTCCTAATAGCGGAACATATAAGATAACTAGTTGGCGGGAAGAGTAAATAGAACATACCATTTCTGTTTTCTAATAAATTCTTATGCTTTTCTTGATTAGAACAAAAAAAGCATTTATTAACTGTCGGCCACCTATTGCGCATATATTATTCGATTATCAGCGGCAATTTGTGAATAAAATCTGTGGCGGTGTTCACATAATGGATTTAGTATGAAGTTTTTAGTATTTATTGGTTGTTTGACGGGGGGTTTTGTAGCAATTAGATATTGCAAATGGCTTGTTGACAACACGGGCATTCATTTTGAATCGGCGGAGAAGTTTTTCGGTTATGGCGGCACCTATACTGCATGGAAAATTATTGGGGTTGGATTAATAATTTTTGGATTTTATTATACATTCGGAATGAAATAGAATAGCTACTACGTCTATACTAAAAAATCGCCTTAGGGCGTTTTTTAAACTCAACTTATCTTTTTTCAAATATAGTCTTTAGGGAAAAGCCGGCTTATGTGTAAAAAATGTCCTAAATTCAGAGCGGTAGTGCAAAATACTAACCGTCTGAGCTTTAATAATGAGCTCAAATGAGTATATTTATTTCCCAAAGATGCGAATTATGTCATCGGAAGTTTAAAAACAAAACCGTTTCTACTCCAAAACCAAAGCGGAGGGTGCATATCAATTGGGTTGATATCTGTGCCCTTAAGAGTAATTCTCCATTTTTCAGAAATTTCTTCCCTAGATAAAGTATCTGCTTCAGTCTCGGTTATCACCCCCAGAAGAACTGAACATTTAATAATGTGAGTATCGGGGGCGATATCAATAAATTGCGAGTTCTCAAGATTTACATTGCAATAAGAATTGAGAATAAACGACCAATAATTAAATATTTTGGGACCAGAAAGATATGGGAACTCCTTTTTAAAATCTTTCTGAACAATTTCTTTTAGTTTGAAAAAATCACATTTGGCGGTTTCTATAAGCCTGGTAAAGGAACCCCAATTTCCATAAATAGTTAATGAAATTTTTTGCCAAGTTCCAATATGTTTATTTGGTTGCAATGCCAACTTATATTTCAATAAATGATGTCTCAATTCTCCCTTCGGCATACCCGATACTGATTTTACACTAAAAACAGCTTTTGTCTCACTATCTTCATAGGTCTTCAGGGCTGATTTCCAGAGCTCATAGCTTTTTCTTTGGTAATTAAGCGCCATTGGGAGTGAGAAATAGGCAAGACACAACTCATTTTCTTTTATAGAAAAATAAGGACTTGAATCTTCTGGCATAATGGTCTGGCCTAATTTACCTTTCTCATAGGCATTGATAAGCATTCTGCATTTGTTAATAATGCTTTGATTAGACATATGAAAATTATTACAAATCAGATGCTAAAAGTTCTAGCCACTATTTTGTTCTAGGTCAACTATTTTTATACGACATCTTCACGAGAATTAAAAAAAGATTTGAGTTTTTAGTTTGTTTTTGCTAGACTGCATTTAGAATTTCTGCATTAATATATACCTTTTGGCTTAGGTATTTATCCGCCAACGGCGGACAGATAGCTAAGCCAAAAGAAAAAAACATCCTAGCGTGTAGATGGACAATCCCAAGGAGGGATTCCGATGGTAGAGGTACCCAGGCTGAAATTCGTGCCGGCAAACCTGCTCGAGATGCTCGAGGCCCAGGTTGGGCGATTGACCGAGGTCGGAGTGCCGGGGGAGGTTGGCGTTGATGGGGCGGAATTCCTCGATTACGCCATGAAGATGGCCGGCGAGTTCATCTTTTCGCCATATCTATTCGGTGAATTGAAAAGTAGAAAGAATGGTACTAAATTCATCAGAATCGATTCTTGGTGAAATAGTAATTAGGTTGTTGTCTTTTATTAGGACAACCTTTGCGCTTGGCGAATATCCTACATTTGACTGGGTTGTTATTTTTTTAGCCATAACGCCTCCAATTAACAAATCAGATTTTTGATATAAGGGCGTGGCCGCGCCTTCTTCTTCCGCCCAATCGTTAATTTCAGTTTCTAGTTTTTCAAATTCACTATTCGCAACGTAATCAAGAGTTTGATTTGCGGTGTTTGAAGAAACAGTTATGCGATATAGCCAATACCCATCGCTAGTTCTAACATAAATATCGTTATCAGAATCCGATGATTCACTATTCACAGCATCTGTCGCTGGATACTTAAAGCTGAAATTATATGTCTTGTTTGTAAATGTTTTCCAACCAGCAGTTGAAACTATTGCAACTGGCGTTGCCGCGGTAGAGGTTTCTGTCTCATCAGTCGTAGTTGAACCTGAAATCTGTTTTTCAAGATCAGCTTTTTCAGTTTCAAGTGTAGATATTTGATTCTTTAGTGTTTCTTGATCTTTAGTGGCTTTATCATCCATATAGAAATATATTCCACCACCAATAACTACTGCTGATATAACAACAGAGATAATAATAGCAGTAATTGACGTTTTTGGTTTACTATAGTCTTCCATAATAGTTTTCTCCCCTCATAAATTATTAATATAATCTATTTTAATAATAACATATTTTGATTTATGATAAAGTCCAACTTCGCTCAAAGAGCTACGCTGGAC
>CAZLCL010000026.1:6532-11662 GCA_964558315.1 uncultured Candidatus Saccharibacteria bacterium | reverse complement strand
TAGTCTGTTGGCTCAAAGCCTGCAGGTGGAGCTCCGCTGGCATCGCGTCTTTTTTCCAAATCGCGGAAGCGCATCTGCTCCGGCTGGAAATAAACCTCCACAAAACCGGTCGGGCCGTTTCTGTGTTTTTTAATTAAAATTTCGGTAATACCCTTTTTATCGGTGTCGGGATCGTAATATTCATCGCGATATAAGAACATTACAACGTCTGCATCTTGCTCAATTGAATTATGAACAATGATATCATTAGCAGTAAAATTATGATGTATTGGGATAGTGATATCAAATACTTCTTCGATGCCTAAAGGATTAATACATTTAATCTGATCCCAAAAAATATCTGACTCCGCCAAAGCCGAGAGTTCCTTGTCTCTCAAAACAGTAGCGATCTTCGCCATTCGCTCTCTGGAGATACCACTGCTATATCTTTGAGTCCCGCTATATGCCCAGCCCATTTGCTGATGAAAATCGCGAGTTGTCTGACCTTTTTCTTTAATTTTATTCACAATCTTCGGCCAGATTTCTTTAGGTATAATATCAATATTTGTATTGCTCTCTAATTTTGAGATTTCTTCAATGGCTATTTGGACATTTTTCTCTTTTGAACCATAAATCCCGACTCTCTTCAGAAATTTTAATTGCTCCTCTTTTCCAGTAATATTTAAATCGTAAACTACATCATAACCTTTCTTACGATTGTAACGAATACGGGAATGGATGCCCAGACGTAACAACAAGTGAATTATGTCGTCAATCAACCGTCGGCTTTTTGAGGCATAATGCAGACGCCATTGTCCTGCTGATTTTGTAATTCCCCCATCCGTAGCAAACAGATGCTTTAAGAATAAGGCTATTTTATCCTCATTTAATGAGCAAATCTCCTGTGGGACTTGTTTTTCTTTTGATCGTTGATTGAATATCCCTAGTTCATCTAGCCACTCCGCTATTGGATTCCTTTTATTGTGCGTTAACTTTTGTGGGGCAGACAGATAGAGATGAAACCATCTTTTTTGTTTTACGAGCCTATTATTGGTTCTAAATTGACGAGATGACACCTGATCTACAATTTTTAAACACTGTTCATCGGCGTTGGTATAATGCAAGGACTGCCTCGCTAGATAACAACCATCGCCGATCAAATGGGCTAAAAGTATTATTTGGTCATCATTTAATAATTTCGATGTCGTTTCCAAATCTATTTTTCTCGGTGTTGCCAGCCGATCAGCCTCTGTAAGATCGTCCAACCTTTTCCAGCCGTTTATGGTTAAAAATTTATGATTTGCAGTAGCTTTAATCTTTTTTCCGCTTTTTAAAATTATCTCAAATACTTTTTTACGCCCAGTCGAAAATATTTTACCCGCCATCGATTCGGTAATTTTCATATTAGAATCAAGCGCTAAACATACCTGTTTATTTTTAGCCACTAGACTCGAAATTGGTTCTCTTTTGCCCGTCTTAGCATTTATTATCAAAGTATCACCAGTCAAGCATCCTGATTCACGCAAATCGGAAAGTTGGGGGCGCTTATCGGGGCGATGTTCCACAGCGCGGGAAAGCTGAGACAAAGCTATTACTGGCACACTTAATTCCCGAGCCAAACCTTTTAGAGAACGTGATATTTCGGATATCTCCTGCACACGATTAGCGTCTCCGCCTTTAGCCTTACCCTCCATTAACTGAAGGTAGTCAATGATCACCATGCCAAGCCCATGTTCCATTTGTAGGCGGCGTGCCTTAGCGCGAATTTCCATAACAGTTTGTCCCGGAGTATCGTCAAAATATAGCGGTGCTTCAGAAAGCACACCCATTGCATAGCCAATTCTTGGGAAATCTTCATCGGAAAGATTGCCGGTTCGTAGTTTCCAAGAATCAACTCCGGCCTGTGATGATAATAGGCGATCAACTAGTTGCTCTTTGCTCATTTCGAGCGAAAATATACCAACGGGAATCTTTTCTTCGATCGCCACGTGCTCAGCAATATTTAAAACAATTGAAGTTTTACCCATAGATGGCCTAGCCGCTAGAATAATCAAATCAGATTTTTGAAATCCAGCCGTAACAGCATCTAAATCACGAAAGCCAGATGGCACACCACGCAAGGCTCCCTTGTCTTTATCTTTATGAATTTTGTCTATTCTATCAAAGGCTTCAGTTAAAATATCTTTAACAGGTATAAACTTATCTTTCATAAATTTTTGCGACACAGCAAACAATGATTGCTCGGCCTTGTCAAGAGTTTCTGATATTTCGCTATCTTCATCGAATCCCAATTCGGTGATGTTAGACGAAGCTTCAATCAATCTCCTAAGCACAGCTTTGTCGGATACAATTTTGGCATAATGCACAACATTAGCGGCGCTAGGTGTAGAATTAACGATATCAGCTAAATAACCAGCCCCACCAATTTGCTTCAGCTGTTTCTCGGATTCAAGTTGTTCAGTTAAAGTCACAATATCAATCGGCTTTCTTTTATCAAACAGGGTTAGCATCGCTTCAAAAATTACGCCGTGATTTTCATCATAAAAATCTTGTGACGTCACAATATCAATGATTTTGATTAGTGCATTCTTATCCAATAAAGCCGCCCCCAAAACACTTTTTTCAGCATCAACATTTTGTGGCGGAATACGAACTCCAGCAGGCAAAGATACTTTGCGCTTATTCTCTTTTTTAAAATTTTTTGCTTGTTCTTTAGGCATAATATTAATAATTTTCAATTTAGCAATTTTCAACAAATGTATAATTTACATTTTATAAAGTTTAAACATTTTTAAATTTAAATTTAATTTATTCTCCGAAAATCTTCTCAGCCTCCTCTGCGAGTTCGTCTTCACTAGCAGATTTCTGCGTTTTAGATTTAAAATCCATTATCTCACAGCTAATTCGGCAACTGCTATTTGTAACAGAGCAGATCACTCCCTCTAACAAACTTATATTTTTAGCCTCGCTAATTTTATCTTTATGAAATTTAAATCTTACGCCCAATACCACCTTGCCTTTGGTAATAGCCACCGGTTTTGCATCTCTAAGCAAAGCGGCCAATGTGGTATTTTCTTTTTTTAATTCACCAACTACTTGTGCCCAAAGCTCTTCAGACAACTCGTTTAAAGGATTTAATGCAAGATTGGACTCTACTTGACTACTGTCATTATTTTTAATCGCCCCACTTTTTTGATTTAATGTTATACCTTCGCTTTTTTCTTTGGATATTTCCTTCGATACCTCCAAAGAGTTTTTTTCAATCTGATTTGAATTTGCTTCAAGTTTAAGATTTTCCGTTTTGCTCGCCGAAGTATTTACCGATTTATTTAAATACTGCACAGCTCCTACAATCGCCACCTCTAAAGCAATTAGCGGGTCGGCAGTTTCTTTGATTAATTTATTACAATCTAAAAACTCTTTAATCACCTTAAGCATGTCAGCAGTATAATTCGCCCCTAAATTTTTTTGAGCCAATTGACATAAGGAGATAATATTTTTCTTATTTTCCTGTGTATCATCAATTAAAAAATCCCCCACTACCAACCAATTCAATATTTTTCTTAAAATATTCAAGATTGATAAATTCAATTCTGCAATATTCGATCCGCTTTGGTATAAAGCTTGGGCGATTTTTAATCCCTCCTCCGATTTAGAATTAAAAATCGCCCCAACAAGCTTTAAGACTTGATCTGTCTCCGCCAATCCCAATACACTATTTACAACCTCAACTGTAATATTATTTGAATATGAAGCCACCTGTTCTAACATAGACAGAGAATCTCTGCCAGCTCCCTCAGACAACGAAGCGATTATCTCCAAAGCGCTCTGATCTGCTTTAATCCCCTCTTTTTTAGCGATGCTCTCTAAATTACCTGTTAAATGCTTAATTGAAATTCTACCAAAATCAAAACGTTGCGTTCTTGAAATTATTGTCGGCAATACTTTATGTGGCTCGGTAGTTGCTAAAATGAATATTACATGCGCCGGTGGTTCCTCCAAAGTTTTGAGTAAAGCGTTAAATGCCTCGCGGGTCAACATATGAACTTCGTCAATGATATAAATCTTAAATTTGCCTTTTATGGGAGAGAATTTTACCTGATCTCGCAACTGTCTTATCTCATCAATCCCCCTATTTGAAGCGGCATCAACTTCGATTATGTCAAGTGATTTCCCCTCCGAAATATCAAGACAATTTTGGCATTTACCACAAGGTTCTCCATCCTTTATCTCTCCCTTAGCTCGTTGTTTTTCTATCTCTAAGCAGTTTGCCACTTTAGCGATTAATCGTGCCGTGGATGTTTTACCGGTGCCACGAGGACCACTAAACAGATAAGCCTGTGACAATTTGTCATCTATTATGGCCTGAATCAACGTATCTCTTATATGATCTTGCCCAATTACTTGGGAAAATTTTTGTGGGCGGTATTTTCTATATAATGTCATAGACTATCTCTCTGTTATCTTTAACGATGAGATCATTAAGGCATATCAATTATATCTCGTAAAAAAGCTGTAAAATATAACTCGGATTAAGATGTATCTTTTGTTACTCTGCAAGCTGATAGCTTTAAAAACTAAACCATTTATCCCCAATTTATCCCATAAGATATTCACCGCTGGTTTACTTTTTGAGCTTAATAGCCTGTTATCCCCAATCTTTTCCGTTATTTATTGATACATTCGCCCCATCTTTGTTATACTATTATTTGGAGGGGTTTTTGTATTTTTATAGCGAGCAATAAGTATTGGGAGATCGGAGTGGAAAAGAATGAATAGAAAAGACTTGGCTAGGGCCATAGCACAAAACTCACACTTGTCAAAACGCCAAGCAGAAAATCTGATCATCGCTTTTGGCGCCGTTGTCAGCGAAGCTCTTAACCGCAACGAAAAAATAATTTATTCGAATTTCGGTTCTTTCTATGTTATTGAATATCCTTCTAAAACCATTAACCATCCTAAAGGCGGTCATAAGTTAATTATGTTACCCACCAGAGTTGTTAAATGGATGCCATCTGATTCATTAAAAAAATCCATCGGGGCGGATGATTCTTATTTTGATGGACAAGAAAATGAAGATTCAAATATCCAGCCGGAACCATCAGGGGTAGAGGTAAAAATTAATGTTGAAAAAAGCCAAGACCAGCCAGT
>CAZLCL010000026.1:0-6432 GCA_964558315.1 uncultured Candidatus Saccharibacteria bacterium | reverse complement strand
ACAGCAGAAAATACAGAATCCGACTCCACAAGATTTAATTTGGCTAATTCAGGAATCTTTGATAAAAATCTAGCTAACGCTACCGTTGTTAAGGCCAATCCAACACCAAACAGCCAGCAGAAAGCTGAAGAAAAAATTGAAACTATAAAAAATGAGATAGGACAAGCCAATCCCAATGAACCTCCCCCCTCCCCACCCGATCAGAAAGCTAACCCGGACTCTTTGCCTCCAATATATTCGGATCGCTCATCAGCATTAGCTGATTCAGGGAATTTATTTAATTTTGATAAAGCCAGAGTGGAATATCAGGATTTAAATAAAATTGTGGTGCCCAAAGAGCTATTATCAAAGATACCCGAAAATATCGCCAGAAGCTATAAAGCTGTGCCATTCGGACAACAAGAAGATATCATCAATGTTGCTATGGTTGATCCTGAAGATGTTGAGACAAGAGAGATGATAAAAAGGCTCTTAGGAGAGAAAATTAAGATTTTCTTGGCAACCGAATCAGACATCAACTCCGTTTTAAGTCAATATCAAGGATTAGAAAACGAAGTATCTAGCGCTATTGCCAGCACAGAAGAGGAAGAAGAAGATAATCAAAAAGATAAAGAAAAGCTCATATCGGAGAGCGTAAGCGATGATGCGCCGGCCGCAAAAATTGTTGCATCCTTACTAAAAAGGGCAATTCGCGACAAGGCTTCGGATGTTCATATTGAGCCGACCGAAAAAGAGGTTGAGGTTAGATTTCGTCTAGATGGTGTATTAAGAAAAAAGGTCTCATTGCCAAAAGATATTCAAGCCGCAGTTATTTCCAGAATAAAAATTCTCTCCAATATGAAAATTGATGAGCAGAGAGTGCCACAAGATGGACGTTTTAATATGCGCGTAGATAACCGCAGAGTAGATTTTAGAGTCTCAAGCATGCCAGTTGCCTTCGGTGAAAAAGTTGTTATGAGGATACTAGATAAAGAATCTGGAGTATTAACTATAGAACAACTTGGGATCAGAGGTAGTGGTCTCAAAACTTTAGAAGTTAATTTAACTAAAAGTCACGGTATGGTTCTGGTAACTGGTCCAACCGGTTCGGGAAAAAGCACTTCATTATACGCCATGATTCAAAAGGTATATAATGAAGGAGTAAATATCATTACCCTAGAAGACCCAATTGAATATCAGATGCGTGGCATTAACCAAAGTCAAGTTAATTCGGAGATAGGCTATACTTTTGCCGCCGGTTTAAGATCAATATTAAGACAAGATCCAGATATTATAATGCTAGGAGAGATTAGAGATAGAGAAACAGCCGAGATGGCAGTTCACGCCGCCCTTACCGGACATGTCGTGTTATCAACTCTTCATACCAACGATGCGGCAGGAGCCGCCCCTAGAATGATTGATATGGGAGTAGAACCATTTCTGATCACTTCTTCAATCAATGTGGTTGTCGGACAAAGATTGGTTAGAACCATTTGTTCCGATTGTAAAGAGGAAGTTAAGCTAACCGATGAAGAGATGGCCGCAATTCAAAAAGAAATTGACAGCATGCCCGAAGGTGAAAAAAATGAGATAGCGAGCAAGGAATTAAAATTTTTTAAAGGCAAAGGTTGTAAATCCTGCGAGAATTCCGGATACAAGGGCAGAATCGGTATTTATGAAGTGCTGGACATTACCCCAGAAATGCAACAGTTAATTTTAAAACGAGTTTCTTCGGATGAGTTAAATAACTTAGCCCGCAGTCAAGGCATGGCCTCGATGGTACAAGATGGCATTTTAAAAGCTTGCAATGGCGTGACCAGCATGGAAGAGGTTTGGAGAGCAACAAAAAATTAAGCGTATAATAAAATGAATTTTGATTACAAAGCCAGGAACAAAGACGGCAAAATAGTAAGTGGTAGCATAGAAGCCAATGACGAAAATGGTGCAATTTTGGCCTTAAGGGAGCAAGAGCTATATGTAAGTAAAATTTCTTCCAAAAGAGGAGGTGCAATTTTACCACAAATTTTAAATAAGGTTGCTGTTAAAGATAAGATAATTTTTACTCAACAACTTGGAGTGATGATAAGGGCTGGTTTGTCTGTAGTCGAAGCCTTAGAATCACTTCGGGAGGAGACACAAGACAAAAATTTCTCTAAAGCCATTAACGAAATCATCTCCGATGTAAAAGGTGGCGATGCATTGTCAAAAGCTATAGAAAAACAAGATAAGATTTTTGATTTAGTTTATGTAAATACTGTGGCTAGCGGTGAAAAATCCGGAAAATTAGATGATGTCCTCGACAGTTTAACCATGCAACTTGAGAAAGATTACGCCATCACCTCAAAACTGCGCGGAGCCATGATTTATCCGATTTTTATTATGGCAGTCTTGGTTGCAGTCATGGTTCTTATACTAGTGGTAATTATCCCTCAGCTTAAAGTAATCTTTGACGATTCAGGAGTGCCTTTGCCCGCTTTAACCAGAGCAGTGATTGCAATTTCTGAATTTATTAAAAAATATCTGATCTACATTACGCTTGGAATAATTGCTATCTATATCTTATTGCGAATGTATGCAAAAACCGATACTGGCAAACACATATTTGATTCGTTAAAAATCAAGATTCCAATTTTTGGTAATCTGTTTAAAAAAACCTATTTATCCCGTTTCTCTAGAACCTTTTCGGGTCTAACAAAGTCAGGGTTACCACTTTTAGATATTTTCCGCACCTCAAAGCAAGTTGTTAATAATGTGATTTATCAGGATGAAATTGACAAAATGATAAAAAAAGTTGAAGTTGGTGAACAAGTATCTAAAGTTTTTAAAGATTGCCCCCTCTTCCCTAAAATGGTTGGAAACCTAGTTTCGGTTGGCGAAAAATCCGGCTCTCTAGACCAAGTGTTCGATACTATCGCAAATTTTTTTGATAAAGAGGTAGATGCTATCACCAGTAATCTTTCTACACTGCTAGAGCCAGTATTAATGATGGTAATGGGAGCCGGAATCGGATTAATTATTGTTTCGGTATTACAACCTATTTACGGATTGGTCAACGCCATATAAGCTATTATTTATGGACGAAATAAAAAAAGCTTTTTTAATCTCAGTTAAAAGTCTTAGGTCTTGCTATACCGAAGAGGGTATATTAGCCGGTCAGCATAATTTTGTGGATTATTGGGCCAGAGATAGCTTTTTTGCATCGCTAGGATCAATAGAGATCGGTGATATTGATCAAGTTAAGGTTAATTTAAAATTATATATTAAACACCAAAAAAGCTCCGGACATTTTCCTTATCGCATCATATCTATTGACCAATTTTTAAAATATCTTCATTTTAAGAAAAGATTTAAAAAGCCTCTCCCTAATTACCAATCATGTTTCGGCGACAAAGTCGTTGACCAAAATCTGTTATTTACACTCGTGGCCGTGGAACTTCTAAAAAAAGAACACAATCACCAATATCTTGCTGAGATTTTACCACATTTGGAACTATCGCTGATTTGGTCAACACGCCAAGATAAAGACAAAGATTATCTGATCGAAGAGGGTCTATTATGCAACTGGATGGATCATACCAAAAAAAAGGGTAAAACTTTGATTAATAATGTTCTTTACTACGGAGCCATAAAAAGTTTTGCAGATTTCAATCAGCAGGTTGGTAACGATGAAATTGCCTCCAGATATCGTGAACGCATGGCAGGTTTGGCAGAAAAAATTAACCAGCTTTTTTGGCACGATGATTATTTTATTGATTGGATTGATCATAAAGTTCATCATTATTTTGACACAGCCGGAAATCTTTTTGCCGTTTATTTCGGTTTGGCCGATCAACAACAAAGCGAAAAGATTCTGAATATCGTTGAAACATTTAAAGGTGAATCTTTTATTCCCAAAGCCAATTATCCTTCGTATCGCAAAAGAAGAATTAGGCCACAACTTTTTTTGGCGGGATTAGCTGATTATGGTGGTTATCGGATTTGGATAGGATCGCTATATGCCATGACTTTTTTTGTATCAGGACACGAAAAAACAGCCAAAAAGACACTACACGATATCGCTAAAAGCATCTTAAAAAATGGCGATGTATATGAAATTTACAATGCCTCTGGCAACCCTGTTAGACGCTGGCCGGCTTATTACAACGAAGTTCCATTTGCTTGGTCTTGTGGTTTGTTTATTTGGGCGGTTTGTAAAATTTATCCGGAATTTAAAGATTGGTTGATGCAATAAATTATCGTGGTATAATAGTATAGAATAGATTATGTTTGGAGGGGCAGTTGATATCTTTTTTAGGTAACAACGATCGGATATTCGGTCTTGATATCGGCTTCGAAACATTAAAACTGTGCGAAGTAAGCAAAGCTACATCTAAGGGTGTAGAGATTTGGGGTATGTGCGAATATCCCATTACCGAGCCGATTTTAGATCGAGATAGAATTAAAGATAAATCGGCTACAGCTAATTTGATTAAAGAGGCTTGCCGTAAAGCTACGCCCCACTCCATAAAGGCTAAAAAGATTGTAACAGCTTTGCCAGAAACTTTTGTTTTCTCTAAAACAATTCAAGTGCCCAAAATGAATCAGCACGAAATGAATACGGCTGTGCCGAATGAAGCCGCACAATATCTTCCTATTCCGATTAATGAAGTCTATATTGATTATCAAATACTTTCAACCCACCCCGACGAAGCCTTAATGGATGTATTAGTTGCGGCATCGCCCAAAAAACTGGTTGATGATTATGTTGAAATGGCAAAAATGGCTGGAATGGAGTTGGTCGCTTTAGAGACAAAGCCTATCGCTACGGGTAGAGCTGTAATAAAAGATAAAAATTTCAGCGTGGCTGTGGTCCATATTGGCACAGAGTTAACCAGAATTGCTATTTGGGATAAGGGCAACATTAGATTGGTCACAACGGCTTCAATCGGTAAAAATCAGATAATAGAAAAAATTTCAGCTATTAGGCCTGGTTTTAAAAATATCTCTGAAATTAATATATCCGAAGACAAAACCCCTCTAGGAATGGTTTTTGATGAAATCATAGACGAAGTTTTTGATGCCATAAGATATTATCAAAATCGTAGCTATAAACCCAGCCCGATAAAACTCATCGAGATTTGTGGCTCTGCGGCTAAAATTAAAGGAGTGGAAGATCATTTTAGTGAAATCACCAAAATTAAAACCCAAGTTTCTTCACCTCTTTTTACCAATAGAAAATCTATAGATCCTCAGTTTATTCCGGCGCTAGGATTAGCTTTAAGGAAAAATTGATATGATAAATTTACTTCCGCCAAACATTAAAAATGAACAAAAAATCAAAAGAATTTCTCAACAAACCAATGGTGCTCTTTTTACAGTGATTATTATGTTAATTATGACTTTTAGCGCAATTTATTTTGTTAAATATTTATTAGATAATCAGCTTTCAAAGATCAAAAAACAACTCGATATAACTTTAGTTGAGATCGCCAAGCTCAAAGATATCGAAGATAAGGTTAACCTGACCAATTCAAAAATTGGCAAAATTAAAAATATTGATGAAAATCGCATAGAGTGGTCGGATTTTTTTCTAAGATTTAATAACGCTATTCCCAAAAGTGTTATGATAAACTCGGTGCAAATTGACAAAGAAAAAAAGACTTTTCAGGTTTCAGCCGCCGCACAAACCAGAGGAGATATTGTTAAACTGCAAGCAAAATTAGAAGAGATTGATGAATTAAAAAATCTCTCTTTCCAGAGCTCAAATTATAATGAAAGTAATGACTACTACACTTTTAACATGGAAGGAAGTTTAGAGTAATGTCTTCATCTGTGATAAAAATTATTGTTAAAATCTTAATTGCTGTTGTAGCTGTTTATGCTTATTACTATTTTTCTCTCTCCTCCACCATCGAGGAGTTAGCTAAAACTCAAAATAATATCTATAAAATTAATATTGAGCTACTCCAAGCCGACAAAAAGCTCCAAAATCTTAAAGATATTAAAAAAGATGAAAATGGCTTAAATATTATTGCCGACAAAGTTGCAACATATTGGCCAGAAGACACAGAAACCAGCAGTTTTATTATTATTCTCGAAAAAACTACCACCGAAATCCCGCTGATTGTTGATTCATTAAGCACTAATGTGCCAAAAAACGACAAATCAACTACCAAAAAAACCAAAGACAAAACCGAGACAGTGGCAAATGATAAACATGTTGAGTTTACAGCTTCATTGCGAAGCTCTTATGATAATATATTAACTTTTTTTAGTAAAATGGAAAATTTAAACAGATACAATAGCATAGAGAGTGTTTCGATTGGTAGCTTCAAAAAAGAAGATCAATCTTTAGGTCTAAGCGTTAAAGGAAAAATCTATTATGGAAAATAAAAACAGCTTAAGTTTTGTTTCAGTCACAATCACCTTTTTTATTTTCATTTGCGGCGCAGTTATGGCATATTGGATTTATAC
>CAZLCL010000025.1:10341-12246 GCA_964558315.1 uncultured Candidatus Saccharibacteria bacterium | reverse complement strand
ACTTTTGCTCCATCTAAGAATCGCTTAGATGCGGTCGGCGTAAGAGCTTCGGGTAATGGCACAGCTGGTTCATTAACAGTTTATTTACTAGATTTAGAAGAGATAGAGCTAATATCTCAATTTAATATTCCTTTAGCTACGTATGAAAGATGGGTGTATTATGATTTTCCTGAAGACATAGTAATTAATAGTGTAAACAAACCTCACGCGATATATATTACTTCCGACAATAACAACGCTTATTGGACAGTATCTTTATCAAACACCTACGCCAGAGGGAATGCCATTATTGACAGTGCAAACGATACGACTCAAGATTTTGCTTTTGTTACCTACGGATACAATTATGAAGCACCCCCTGCCGAAGAGGGTGACCCGATAATAGAAGAAGAGGGCGGAGAAACGGTTGAGCAAACCGGCGATAATACCGGTGGTGAGCCAGCCATAACTCCACCAGCTTTACCGAGCCAGAGTATAGTTGCTCCGACCGGAGTAAAAGCAGAGGATGTTCCAGAAGATGAAGGAAAAGCCATAAAAATATCATGGAAAGCCTCTACTACTAGCGGCATTAACACTTATAAAATATATCGCTCTGTTACTAATAGCGGCGGCTTTGTGGCAATAGGCACGGTGCAAAAAACCGAGCTAGAATATACCGATGAATCGGTAGAGATGGGCAAAAAGTATTACTATTTTGTAAGATCAGTAAAAAATAAAGATGAGTCGGCCAATTCTAATATGGCAGAAATGGCTTCTGTAGATAATAAAGCTCCGCAAACTCCTCAAAATTTTTATTTATCTGGCAAAGGTGCAAAAATCCAAAATTTAAAATGGAGTAAAAATAGCGAAGAGGATTTAGCCGGCTATATTCTTAAAGTTTACAAAAAGGGTTTAGATCCTAAAGAAAATGGCGCCACAGAGATAAAAGCCTTTGAATTAGCAAAAGATCGCGACAAGTATGCTTTAGATTTTTCTGTTGATAATGCCTTAAGCATAGATACCGAATACGATTATTACTTGTTGGCTAAAGATAACAGCGGCAATATGTCAGAAATGGTTAAGGCAGTAGATGAACCAATAGAGGAGGAGGTAGCCGAGTCAACCGAAGATCAAAATTCAATATTTACAACTCAAAACTATATTTATGCAGGGGGCGCATTATTAATAATTGCTCTTGCAATATATTTGATAGTTTCCGCAGTAAAGAGGAAAAAAGCTAAAAATAATCAAACAATTGCTCAATAATTCTATAGTCAAATAAGAATTATTTGGAGAAATTTATGAAGCAAGTTTACAAGGAAAGCTTTATTTATTCGATTCTAGCTGTGTTTTACATTGCGTTGGTGGCTCTGCTGTTAAACAACGGTGAAAAAATCTTTGGCAAGGCTGACACTTTGTTATCTGCAATGGCACTATTATTACTGTTTGTGCTATCTGCGCTTGTTATGGGCGTTTTGCTTATTGGAAAACCGTTAATGTTGTATTTGGATGGCGAGAAAAAATCTGCTGTTTATATGGTGCTAGTGTCGGTGGGTTATCTGATTTTGTATCTAATTATCGCTCTTATAGTTTCTGCCCTAATTAAATAGATTTAAGCCTTGTTTAGGTATTGTGCCAATTATCGTATAATATCGTATAAATTGCTTGATCGAATCTAAAGTCTTGGGTCTTTTTTGCAATAATGTTTATATGGTAGTTTTTTGACGACTCAAGAAAATTATGATTATATTTGTGTATGATCTTTAAATATTAGGAGCACAAATGTCAGAAAGATTACAAAGTGACTATGATGATTATTACGCGGGCGAACTGTTGGAAATCAGGAACGAATTCGGAGATGCAATTAATCGAGATATTTTAGTGTGTGCAACAAGGAGATTAGCTGATGAAATCATAAATTACGGC
>CAZLCL010000025.1:1923-10241 GCA_964558315.1 uncultured Candidatus Saccharibacteria bacterium | reverse complement strand
AAGTTTTTAATTTGGTAATCAATACTTTTGTTCTCAACATTCGGTTTATCTACTGCGTGAAACCAAATCGTTATCATGCCAAGCTTTTTGGCAGGAAATAAGCCTCTTTCAATGTTATTATCAATTAAAACAGCATTTTTAGCATTAACATTACATTCGTTTAAAACAGCCTGAAAATAGCGCAGATCAGGTTTACGAAAACCGTGATCGTCTGAGACTAGAGCATGAGACAAATACTTGCTTATTCCACAGGCATTTAGTAACTCTTTAGTTGACTTGGGTTGATTCGCCATTAATCCCAAGCGATAGGTTTTGCATAATTTTGATAAAACCGATTCGGCATCCGGCCTCAATTGCGATTTATCTAAGGCCTCTCTTAAATCGTTTTTTCTGCTTGCCAAAAGGTTTTTTGCCATGTATAGTTTTTGTTTATCCCGCAAGAAAAGATTTAAAATGTTATCATTCAAAATTCCTGGCATGGCGCTGGCTTTAGGCATGGATTCGATGATATTGTAGCGGGAAACAGAGCTATCAAATATTCTAATAATTTTTGTCAAAATTTCAAGGCGGAGAGACTCGTATAAATTGTCGTCTAAAAGAACTCCGCCAACATCAAAAAATATCCATTCGATTTTATCCATAAAAACATTATATGCAATTTGGTCTAATTTGGAAAATTATTATCCTATAGACTAAAGGACATTATTTTTATAAAATAGAATGACTTTTAGTTTTTAGGATTTATAATGTTTTCCTTAAAAACAGCAATCAGATTTATAACCAACAATAAGTTGCAATCAGCGCTGATTATTTTGGGCATTGCTGTTGGAGTGGCGGTTCAGATATTTGTCGGTATATTAATAGATTCTCTCCAAACAAGCTTGGTAGAGCAGACTATCGGTTCCTCTCCTCAAGTTACCATTACCAAAGAGAAGGGTAGAGTTTTAAACTACTCAGAAATTATCCAAAAAAGCAGGGAGGTTCCCGGCGTTAGAGTATCTCAATCTGCGGTTAGCGGTAACGCTATCTTGGTTGATGATTCAGAAAATTATCCGGTTCTACTTAGGGGTCTTGATATAAAGCAAGATGATATTTACGGCTTTTCCAAGAAACTTCAAACAGGTGCCTTGCCTGCTGGCGATAACGAGGTTTTAATTGGTGTCGATCTTGAAGAGAAAAGCGGTTTAGCTATCGGTGATGAAATTTCACTAACAAAAGCCGATGGCGCAAGCGGCACATTTAAAATTAGCGGAATATATGATTTGGGCAATGCTTCAATAAATAGTGGATGGCTCATAGCTAATATCCCCAGCGTTCAAGATTTTTTTGTCTATGACGATAGCGTAAGTTCGATAGAAATTCAAGCAAAAGATGTGTTTGAGGCAGACTTAGTCGCTGAGGAGTTAAAAGGCTTAGAGGTTATGAGTGGCTTATCTGTGAGCGATTGGAAAAAGGAAAATGCTTCTTTGCTCACGGCGCTCCAAAGTCAATCCACTTCTAGTTATATGATACAAATTTTTGTTTTGTTATCTGTTGTAATTGCCATTGCTTCAATTTTAGCTATAACAGTCAACCAAAAATCTCGGCAGATCGGCATATTGAAAGCTATGGGTCTAAAAGATAATGCTACGTCCTCATTATTTGTATTTCAGGGTTCAATTTTAGGTTTGTTTGGTGTTGTGGTGGGGATAGCTCTGGGTCTCCTGCTGTTTTGGAGTTTTAACACTTTTGCCAAAAATCCCGATGGGAGCTCGATTGTTACGGCCAACTATCGTTGGTCTTATATTGTGGCGACTGGAGCCATCGCTTTCGCTTCATCAATTCTAGCTGGTTTGATGCCGGCTATAAAATCATCGCGCCTTAATCCAATAGATATTATTAGGAACAACTAGTGAAAAATATTGTAGAGATAAACAAATTGCATAAATCATATTTTTCTCCTCTTGAAACTAAGGTTTTAAAAGGTCTTGATCTTAATATTGCAAAGGGGGGCATAACTTCGATAGTTGGTCAATCTGGGTCTGGCAAATCAACCTTAATGAATATTATTGGCGCCCTAGACACTCCGACCTCCGGCCATGTTAAAATTAAAGGCCATGATATTTCAAAAATGAAACGTTCTGATTTAGCTCAATTACGAAATCAGACCATAGGATTTGTCTTTCAATTTCACTATTTATTACCGGAGTTTAATGTTTTAGAAAATGTCCTACTGCCTAAATATCTAAGCACTGGCAAGGCAACAAAAATTGACCAAGATAGAGGCAAGAAGCTACTGGATTTGGTTGGGCTGTCTGATCGAATCTACTCTAAATCCACTCAGATATCCGGAGGACAACAACAACGCACAGCTATCGCTAGAGCTTTAATGAACCAACCAGATATAATTTTAGCAGATGAACCAACAGGAAATCTGGATTCCGATACCTCTGCCATGATATTTAAACTTTTTTGTAGAATTAATCAAGAGTTTAAAACAACGTTTATTATAATTACTCATGACGACAGAATTGCCCAAGAAGCAAATAATATTGTAGAGATTAAAGATGGAATAATAGTTAGGAATGAGATAAATCCTCATCCAGCTTGTATAATTGGCTGATTATTTATGGATAATATGAACCTAAATGACAAATTAAGATATCAAGATGACGCTATTGTTTCTAGTGAAATTATAAAGCAAAGCAGTGGGACAGTAACATTTTTTGCTTTTGATAAAGGGCAAGGCATAAGCGAACACACAGCTCCTTTTTCTGCTTTGATAATTATTACAGATGGCGAGGCGGAGGTTTTTGTCGAGGGGGAAAAATATCTGATGCAGAAAGACGATTATCTGCTTGTATCTAAGGGTTTAAAACATTCGTTGCTGGCTCTGGAAAAATTTAAGATGATTCTAATAATGATTAAATAAAAGTTGCTCTCTTATGGCTGATAAATTTAAAGCATTATGGCTCTCACACTCCTCTATTAATGACTTTTTGCGTTGCAAAAGGGCATATTATTTGAATAATATTTATAAAAATCCCGAGACCGGGCGAAAAATATCAATTATTAATCCATATTTGGCATTGGGACAGGTGGTTCATGATGTGCTGGAATCTTTGTTGGAATTGCCTGCAGAAAAGAGGCTAGAAATCCCTTTGAAAGTTATATTTGAAGTTAAGTGGCGAAAAGTTAGCGGGGACTTAGGTGGTTTTAAAGATGCTTCTTTGGAGATGGAATTTAAAGAGAGGGGTTTGCAAATGTTAAAAAAGGTTGAGCAAAACCCTGGACCGATTTTGGAGAAGGCCATAAAGATAGATGCTGATCTGCCGTGGTTTTGGTTGTCTCAGGAGGAGGAGATTATTCTCTGTGGTAAAATTGATTGGATCAAATACAATCAAGAAGACAATAGTGTAGATATTATTGATTTTAAAACTGGCAAAAGCGAAGAAGACGAAAACTCTTTACAGCTCGCAATTTATCGCTTACTTCTGGAGAATTGCCAAAAACGCCGGGTTCGTAAGGCTAGTTTTTGGTATTTAGACCGCGGTAAGATAGCCGATTATGTGTTGCCCGAACCAAGCTTAGCCACAAAAAAGGTTTTGGATATAGCCAAAAAAATTATGAAGGCACGCTTAGAACGAGACTATCTTTGCGAAAAAGGTGGATGCTATGCTTGCAGGGATTTGGAAAAAGTAGCGTCTGGTTCGGCAAAATTTGTTGGAATAGGAGGATTTGACAAAGAACTATATACGGTTTAGCAAGAGTCTGTCAATCCTAATCCAAAAACCATATTTAAGAGCGCAAACTTTCCAGGCCGCCTTTGGAGATAGTTTGTTTTAAGCAGACTGAAGCATGTTTTCTAGAGGTTTTTTAGCTTGGGATTTAATCGGTTTTGACTAAAAGAGAAAAATATTAAATAATAGAATCATCGAATTATAAATATGGGGGAGTCCTAGGAGGGGCAATGAGAGCTTTAGTGGGAATTTTAGAGTTACAAGAATTTAAAATCACCAAAAATCGTGAGTATATTGAAGTTGTGATATATTCTACCCTTTCTTTTTTAGTCCCATTTTTATTAGGCCATCCACAGTTGGTTGTTGGGGTTATAGTTAACACTGCTTTAATATTGGCGGCTTTACATTTAAAAAATCAAAAGCTTTTACCTGTGGTGCTCTTGCCAAGCATAGGAGTTGCAGGCAGGGGATTGATTTTCGGCCCACTTACACACTTCCTTTTTATTACAATGCCCTTTATTTGGATTGGCAACTATGCCTTAGTATCTGGAATCAAATATCTATACCTAAAAAAGAGAATCAATAAATATCTCTCCATTCTTTTATCAATACTGGCAAAGGTAACAATATTATATTTAGCCACCTTCTTATTAATAGAGGCGGGAGTTTTGCCAAAGTTGTTTGCGACTACAATGGGGGCTACGCAACTTTATACTGCTGTTGCCGGCTCAATATTAGCGTTATCCATCCAACGAATTATCAAGCCGAAAAAGGTTTAAATGAGTGAATTAATTGAAAAAATTGAAAAAGCAAATCTTAAAGGTCGGGGAGGTGCCGGTTTCCCGACTGCAACTAAATGGCAAGCAGTTAAAAAACAGGAATCTCAAGGTAAAAAGATCTATATTATTGCAAACGGCTCAGAGGGTGAGCCGGGAGTTTTTAAGGACGAATTTATTTTGCGTCGTTATCCCGAGCAGTTTATTGAGGGCATAAAACTGGCATTAGTCGAATTTGCTAATTCAGAAGCAGTAATATATTTAAATCATAGCTATTTTGATCGGTATCAAAAGAAACTCCAAAAATATAGTCAAGGTTATCCGATTAGATATTTTAGAAAAACCGCCCGATACATTGCCGGCGATGAAACTGCTCTGCTTTCTCATATCGAAGGCAAAAGAGATGAGCCGAGAATAAAACCCCCCTATCCTGCCGAAAGCGGTCTATACGGTATGCCCACTTTAGTCAACAACATTGAAACATATTATCGTGTGAATCAGATAGCAAAAGGTGAATATCAAAACAAAATCTTTTATTCTATTTCGGGCCGAAGTATTAAAAAGCAGGTCATTGATTACCCTGTAAAATATTCAATAAAACAGGTCTTAATAGAAAGTGGCAACTGGCCCAAGGAAGATTTTTTTATTCAGTATGGAGGGGGAGCCGCTGGTTCTATTTACTTACCCGAAGAGCTAGACAATATTTTATCTGGTGCGGCCTCGATAATTATTTATAAAAAGAATCAGACCGATCCCCATAATCTGATGCGATACTGGGCGGAGTTTTATGCCAAAGAAAATTGTGATAAATGCACGCCATGTCGAGAAGGCTCGATGCGAATATTGGAAATGCTAAAAAATGGGGAAATAAATAGACAAAGGTTGAATGAAATCTTTTTAGCTCTCGAGCAAAGCTCTTTTTGTCCTCTAGGCAGAGGCATGTCGGCACCTTATAAAACTTTATTAGAAAAGGTTATAAAATGAGTAAAGTTACTGTTTATATCAACGGAGAAAAATATTTTGCTAAAAGTGAAGAAACCGTGTTGGAATTAGCAAAAAGATCTGAAATATATATTCCAGCTTTGTGCCACCATTGCGATTTGCTTCCGCATGAAAGTTGTCGTTTGTGCATGGTTGAAATCGAAGGCGAGGCAAAGCTGAGGGCTTCTTGCACTTTAAAAGTTTTTGAGGGGTTAAGAGTCTTAACTGATTCTGAGCTGGTTAACAAGGTCTTGGCAGTAAATTTGGAACTGCTTTTTGCCCAGCATGATGGTAAATGTGAGACTTGCGTCCGAAAAGATAGTTGCAAGTTGCGAGACTTAGTAATAAGGTTCTCCCAGAAAAAGTTATTGAAGGCCGATAAATATCAGAGTAGAAAAGAGCACAAAAGTATTTATCAATTTGGTCCTTCAATCGTTTTTGACCCTTCAAAATGTATAAATTGTGAAAATTGTGCTACCATTTGTGCCAAGCAAACTAAAGGTGGTTTTATTCGTCCCAGAGAGAGTAAATATAATTTTGAAGTGTCTCCGTCTTTAGCTCATGACCACGATTGTATTTATTGCGGTCAGTGCATTGCACACTGCCCGACAGGGGCATTAAGCGAAGTCGAGGATTATGTTAAAGTTCAAGATCTTTTAAAAAATCCTCGTAAAAAGGTAGTGTTCCAATTTGCGCCTGCTATTAGGGCCAGTATTGGGGAGCTATTTGGTTTAAAGCCCGGGGAGATCACTACCGGAAAGATATTTTCTGCATTAAAAAAGTTGGGTGCTTATAAAGCATTTGATACTTGTTTTGGCGCTGATGTGACAATAATGGAGGAATCAGAAGAACTAGTAAATAAGATACTTAACAATCAAAACGAGGTAATGTTTTCCTCTTGTTGCCCTGCTTGGGTCAAGTATGTAGAATTCTACGAAAAAAGTTTCCGAAGAAATTTAACTTCAGTTCGTTCTCCGCAAATTATTTTAGGTGGGTTGATTAAGACATATTGGGCAAAAGAGAATCATCTTAATCCCAAAGATATAGTTGTGGTTTCAATAATGCCTTGCACCGCTAAGAAATTCGAAGCGACCAGACGAGAGTTAAAAATAAATGGTTTGTT
The DNA here is from genome assembly GCA_964558315.1 of uncultured Candidatus Saccharibacteria bacterium. Lineage (GTDB taxonomy): Bacteria > Patescibacteriota > UBA1384 > XYA2-FULL-43-10 > XYA2-FULL-43-10 > MWCM01. The sequence continues at coordinate 3,642 of CAZLCL010000025.1, read as the reverse complement.
TCCTGTTGATATTGTAATAACGAATCGGGAATTTGGGAAACTTCTGAAAGAGGCTGATATAGATCTGAAAACAGTTGAATCTAGCGATGCAGATGATGAAATTATGGGGACATTTTCGGGGGCGGGTGAAATATTCGGGGCTAGCGGCGGAGTGCTTGAGGCCGCAATTAGAACAGCTTATTTTAAAACTACTGGCAAGAGCTTACCTCATTTTGAATTTAAGGCCATCCATGAATTTGAAGGTATAAAAGAGTTAGAGCTTAAAGTCAATGAAAAAAATCTCAGATTCGTGGCGGTAAGCGGCATCGAAAATGTTAAAAAAGTTCTAAATAAATTAAGAGAAGATCCTAGCTATTATAGCTGTGTCGAGGTTATGGCTTGCCCCGGGGGCTGTATTGCTGGAGGTGGACAACCTCTTCCGATTGATGATGAAATAAGAAAATTACGCAGTCAGGGATTATATAAAGCTGATAGAGACAACAAATATCGCGAATCTCATGCCAATCCGGCTGTTGTTAAGCTTTATCAGAGTTATTTTGAATTAGCAAGCAATCGTCATAAAATCTGTCATACAAAGTATTACGTAAAAAGCAAGGGCAAAATTAAAAAAGATAGCCCGAAAAAAGGAAATATTAATAAAAAATCACTTTAGTTCGATAGTAATTTGTGGAATGTTCTCTTTTATGTGATAGAGTCCAGCTCTTAACATAATAATTGTGCCTAATATCTCTAAACTCTCCTCTACTACAATTATTAACGGATAGTAAATATTTTGATCACCATAGACATCAACATATTGTCCGCCGATCATCTCCATAATTATTGCTCCAGTGAGGTAGATTGCAACACCTCCTAGAAACTGTTTTTTAAAAGATTTGGGTAACAAAGTAAAAAATTTATATAACAGGAGGAACAACACAATTATAAAAACAATTGCAGGGATAACCCATACAAAATAAAATACACCAGAGCCGTTATAAAATATTCTTATTACATCCATGATTGATTCGTGAATTTGAGAACCTTCATCAAAAGCCAAATACCCAAAAATTATGGCTAGAAAAAGAAAGCCGTTCTTGTAGGTTTTTTCCGCAAAATTTCTATTTACCAAAAAAGTCGCAGAGATAGCTAATAACAATAGCACTGAAAATATAGATGGAAGATTTGCTTCTCTGTCAAAATTAAATAGGTTAATAATCGAAGGTGTGAGCAAATGCGAACTTGTAATAAAGACAAAGAATATATTTATAACGACAAAAATTGCCAAAAGCCAAAAAAGAATTGTTATAAATTTATCGATAGCAATTTTCATAGACTATATTCATTATATAGCATTAATATAAATTATGCTACTTCTAATAATGATTTACATTTGGACATTTTTAAGATATTATTTGTGGTGTAATCTGTAATGGTTATATTTTTTAGGTTTTGCAATCATTTAAAGCTTAATACCTGTAAAGTGTCGTTGGAGTGTGCAATAATATAGGGCGTCGTGGCCGAGTAGTTAGGCAGAGGTCTGCAAAACCTCGTACCCGGGTGCGAGTCCCGGCGACGCCTCCAGTAATTTTATTCGTATAATTAGTTTATTAATATGGCTTAGAAATAAATCTTTGGATTTTTTTATCAGCCATAATGCGCCGGAGTAGCTCAGTGGTAGAGCAGTGGACTGAAAATCCTCGTGTCGGCAGTTCGATTCTGCCCTCCGGCACCATCCAA
>CAZLCL010000025.1:0-1823 GCA_964558315.1 uncultured Candidatus Saccharibacteria bacterium | reverse complement strand
GGCATATTATTTGTGACTTCGGCTGTAGCTGTTATCTTTGCAAATTGATCACCTACCTATGAAATCTTTTCGTCAAAAAGGGGTGGGTAAATTCAAAAGAGGAATACTTTTTATCTACAAAAAGATAAAATATTTTTTTACGTTTTTGTATTCTCGATTTTCAAAATTAAGTAATGGCGAGCGTCTCATTTTTTTTGCCGTTCTATTTATTCTCGTTGCTCTTTTGGTTATTGAATCTTGGAAAATATATAAAAATAATTCTGTTGTCGTGCCTTCTTTTGGCGGACAATATACAGAAGTCATTAATGGAGAAGCAAAATATTTTAATCCGATATTAGTAAAAAGCGATTCAGAAAAAGCTGTGTCGCAAATGATTTATTCTTCACTAATAAAAATTGATGAAAATAATCAACCTGTTTCTGATCTGGCCACCAGCTGGGAAATATCTAATGATGGCTTAATCTATACTTTTTATCTTCGACAAGATGTTTTATTCCATAACGGCCAATTATTAAATAGCACTGATGTGTTTTCTACTATTACCGCGATTCAGGATGAGGCTAACAAAAGCCCTCTAAGGGATTCTTGGCTTAATGTTACAGTTGGCACTCCCGATTCAGCTACGGTAACTTTTACTCTTAATAAACCTTATGGTCCATTTATCTATAATTGCGATTTAAAAATACTAAACGCTGAAGATCTATTAAGAGAAAATATTTCTTCAGTTTATAATGGCACTGGGCCATATAAATTTGTCAAATCAATACAGCTAGAAAATCTTAATGGTTTAGAGGTCTATCTGGAGGCCAATCCCCAGTATTTCAAAGGCTCCCCCATTATTTCTAAGGCAAAATTTATTATTAGCAAAAACTATACTCTTAGTAATGAAATTATAAAAAAACAGAATATCAATGCACTTTCTGGATTTACTGATGATCTAAGCAACGAATTCAGGACTTTTAATTTTTCTGCCGGTAGGGAGCTAATATTATTTTTAAATACGCGAAAAGAGACATTGAACAACCTTGATACCAGAAAAATTATTTTAGGGGAAGGCAATATTAATGATTCAATAAAGCTGATTTTGGTTTATCTAGATGCCGAAATGCAGAAAAAGTGCGCAGAGAGTTTGATAAAACAGTTAACAGACAAAGGTTTTGATATAGAATCTAAGATGTTATCCTCCAACGATTATGTCGAAGCAATTAATAAAAAAGATTATGATCTTTTATTATATGGCTACAATTGGTCTAGAGATTTTGATCCATATATCTTTTGGCACTCTTCGCAAATGAATAATTATAATTTTTCCGGTTACGCTAATAAAGATGATGACATCTTTTTGGAAGACACTCGAATGATTCTAAGCTATGATGAAAGAGAGCAGAGATATCAAGAGTTTTTTCAAAAAATTTCCGATAATGCTTTGGCTAAGAGCTTTGGTTTGCAGAGTTATCGTTATTACTTATCGAATGAGATTAAAGTTGTTGATTCAATAAAAAGCCATTATGGGCAACCCGAGGAGAGACTGAATGGGATATTTGAGTGGTATATTAAAGAAAAAAGAGTTAGAAAATAAATGGAGGAGAGCACTACCACTGATTTTTTCCACGGATTTGCACTGATTAATATGAGAAATACAGAGTCAACTGTCGGTTTAGGCGATTAAGGAATCTAGGAAGCTTGATATTTATTATAAACATGCCGCGGTGTTGGAATTGGTAGACAAGCACGGTTCAGAACCGTGTGCCAGTAATGGCGTGGAGGTTCAAGTCCTCTCCGCGGCACCATACAAAGATGAAAGGACTTGAAAGGCGGAGGCG
>CAZLCL010000024.1:6400-12358 GCA_964558315.1 uncultured Candidatus Saccharibacteria bacterium | reverse complement strand
GAGAGCGCCACGCGCACCGGCCAAAAAACATCACCGTTTGATAGCTGATTTTCAGTTACCACCTGCAACAAGGCATTTTGAATCTCGTCATTTTCCCATTTGTTTACTTCTTGCATTTTGCTTCTTGCATTTTGCAACCCAATGAGCGTTCTTTCTTTGTCTGATTTACGGAAGATAAGCATCTCTGGTGCATAATCTGATCCGGCTCTAAGTTTCTTAATATAATCGGCCGCCTCTTTTAGAGTATTATAGCCTCCGCGACCAATTAGATCCAACTCGCCTTCCTTTAGATCATTGACTCCGAAACTCTCCAGATATTTAGATTTATTATCTGTCATTTTGATTTTTAATATTTGATCCTTGATCTTTTGAGCGTTGATGCTATTTAACTTTTCTATATCAAATACCGCTGGTGCCTTATTAACATTCTCGATTTTAAACTCTTTTTCAAGCTCAGAAAGCGCAAATTCCTCACGCTCATCTTTAGGGTTCCAGCCGAGAAGCGCCATAAAGTTGATTATCGCCTCGGGCAGATAGCCCAAGTCTCTATAGCCTAGCGCGCTAGTAGCACCGTGACGCTTACTAAGTTTCTTTTTATCCGGACCAAGTATCACCGGCAGGTGGGCAAATTGTGGTGGCTCCCAGCCAAAATATTCATAAAGCAAAAGATGTTTAGGGGTAGAAGAGAGCCATTCGTCGCCACGGATCACGTGTGTAATGCCCATCTCGGTATCATCTACAACCACAGCTAAATGATAAGTGGGGAAGCCGTCGCTTTTAAGAATAATCTGATCGTCTAGAAGCGAGGTATCAAATTCTACTTTGTCCTTAATTAAATCGTTAACAAAAATTTTACGATTCTCTGGCATCTTCATGCGTATCACATAGCAACCCTCTTTTAGATCTTTGAGATTAAATTCAGAGGTGCGACAATGCCCCTCATAACGCGGTGGTTTACCTTCTTTAATTTGACGTTCGTGGTCTGCCGCTAGTTTCTCCTTACTACAGGTGCAAATGTAGGCATGGCCGGAACGCACCAAATCAAAAGCATGCTTTTTGTAGACCTCAAGCCTCTCCGATTGAACGGGGTAATTATTAATATTGTCAGGTGTAAGCCCCAACCACTTTAAGGACTCAATAATACGATCCACTCCGCCCTCTACAAAGCGTTCGCGATCGGTGTCTTCTATACGCAACAAAAACTCTCCGCCTCGCGATCGGGCAAACAAATACTCAAAAAGAGCAGTCCGAATGTTGCCGATGTGTGGATCGCCAGTCGGGCTAGGTGCGTATCTGGTTCTAATTTTTCTTTGATATTGTGTCACTAACAATAAATTATCACAATTTGATGCATAAAAATAGACGTCGTGCCCCGCCAGAACGGCGGCGGGGCACAGGACATGCGTCTTGGGTGCTAGTGGCAGATCAGCCACAGCACCCAAAAGCACCCTACGATGGCAGTCGCGATTGTGCTGCAACTGCCAAGATCCCCGGAAATCTTGAATTTCAACTCATCACCCCCCCTCTACCTTTTTTATGACAAGCCCGAGGAGCTGGCCACCCTCCACAAGCGACCAGCCTTGGATGACCATGCCATCCCCCTTGCGCGTTATCCTCCAAACCTTAGCGACATCCGGGTGGTCAAAGGAGTCGGTAACGTCACCGAACACCCATTCTCCCCGGAAAAACTTCGCGACCCCGCGTCTTACATTTTCCTGCGGGGGGGCGAGTTTTGCTTCTCTCACCCCAACAGACAGTGAAACTACAACCGGCTTGCCCTGTCCCACCATGGCCCAAATGTGGCCGACAACTACGCCGGCCTGCAGAAGGTCGCTTCGCCCCTCTCCATCTGGCACAGCATAACCAACTCCGTGCCAAAGCAGGCCGGAGTCGTGAAGTCTTTTGACCAACCTGCCGATCTGCTCCGTGCTGGCCGGCTGGCCCCAGGGAGACTGGGAATCTTCGCCCCAGACGGCCTTGGCCGCCAGAATAGCGAAGACCACAACAACTGCAACGATCACGACAACAACGATCACCGTCCAACGCGAACTTACCCCATGGTTGTACCCTTGCACGGAAATCTTCCTTTCAGATTCCGGGTTTGTATCGCTCTCTAGCCGTCACATTAGCACAAAATGGCGCCTAGCGCCATAAGATAATTAAAAAGTTATAAGTTTAAATTAATAAGTCCAAGTTATAATTATTCAAATTTTTTAATTGTTTTTTGTGATTTTTATTAGTCATTAGAAATTAGGAATTAGAAATTTTTATTTTCCTTCTACTGCATTTATTAAATGCTCTATTCTCGGCTTTTCTGAGTCGCTTAAATCCAGCCCGATCACATCAATTCTAATGGATCTATTTGGATATTCCTGCATAAGCGCACGCGCCAAGTCGCGTAGCTTTTGCTGTTTCTTATAGCGCACTAGATCCTGCGCCAAGCCAAATCTCGCACCACGCACTGTCTTAACTTCCACAATCACAAGTATCTTCCCCTCCTGCGCCAAGATATCAATCTCTCCGCAGAATAACTTCAAATTTCGTTCAAGAATTTTATAACCCTTTGAAATTAAATATTCGGCAGCTTTCTGTTCGCCAAGATTGCCTGTATTTTTGTTCTTAGTCTTGTCCATTATCCATAATTAGCTATTAATTATTCGCTTAAGATGATTTTATAGTATTCTCTCCTTTGATCCTAACAGATTTATTTGAAATATCATTTATTATTTCTTATGATAATAACTCTCTTTAAACAAACCCATAAATAGTTAAAATATTCTCCACACTTTATTACGATATAGTATTAAAGTGTTAACTTACGATCATTTAGAAGATTTGTGAGAAGCTTTATTATCTCGCAATAACTGTCGAACGCCACCACTAAATTGGCTTGTGGGCATAATATCTGGGTTGTCATCTATAATTTTCTCGGCAAATTTCGGTGGCTTATAACGGCTAACCACTTCATTGAATTGTTCATTGTATTGGCTATGTTTTACATACACATCAAGGGCCTTTGAAATGGTGGCGGGTGAAACGCCATATTTTCCCTCAATCTCAAAATATGTGCTACCACTTTTAATTTCATACCAGATAGCGATTCTTTGCGAAATCGCTTCCTTTTCGCTCGGTGTAAAAATGGTATGGCAAATAGCGGCTATCTCCTGGCGATTTTTCGCACTCGCCAAGAAATCTGCTAAAATATCAAATTGATACTCCCGCAATCTTTTATTTTTCTTACGCCCGATCTTTCTCATTAATCCCTCCTTAATAAATCACCCCCGCCTTAATATTTTTATCTCTGCATTTATAATACTATATTACTATATTGTATTGTAGTATTTACATGTTGGCTGTCTAAGCAACTGTATAAAAAATTAGTGTTTTATTCAAATTTTATTTAGTTTGACTGAGTTTCTCAAAAAACTCTTTATAACCCGACAGCATATCTAGCTTTAATATCTCAGGGATAGTAAACCAGCCGCACTCGGTGTGCTCGTCGGATATTACAAAATTTTCGACATTCAGCTTGCCTTCGTATACTAAAACAATGAAATGATAATGTTTATCCGGAAATTCTCTAACGATCTTGAAGTTGCCTATTATATTCCCGATACTATATTGCTGTGGATTAAGCCCCATCTCCTCTTTTAATTCGCGCATCAGTGCAGTATCAGCGTCCTCTGCAAAATCTATTCTGCCACCAGGCAACTCCCAGTGATCTTTGGTGTCTTTCATCATCAAGATTTTACCATCACGCTCGAACAGCACTTTTTGAGTAGTTTTTTGAATATATTCAGTATTATTTTCCACAAATCCTCACTCATTTTAAAAATATTTAATCGCCTATCCGTGCCAAATAATTAAAAGCATAAAAATATTTTTGCCATGATTCATCCGTTGATTGATATTCATTATCAAAATGCCAATCAACTAATATTTCACGCATGCGGCAAAGCTCGCGCAATTTGAGCTTATTTTTCGGATCGAGCCTCGTAATGTCTATTAGCTCTAAGGCACGCTCAAACGCAAGCTGGGAATATTCGATATTTTTTTTGTTTTTCCAAATTATTGTGCGCTCTACCTCACTCCCAATATTAGCCATTTGCTCAGCCAAAGATAAGCCGAACCATTTTTCCTCGGTTAAATTTTTATGATGCAACATATTCATTATTTCGTCATTCCTGCAAAGGTCTTCGATTTTTCTCAGACTATGATCTACAATCGAATAGCGAAGATCTAGTTATTTAATAACTTTTTCGTTAACTATTCCGATAATTTTCTTTTGGATTCCCGGATAATCCACACCTCTAGTGCGATTATTTTGCGAGGGGCGCAAATCAATCATCGAATCAAATTCAATAAAATCATCGCCATCAAGTTCCGGATATAGGTTTATACCCCAAAGGTCTTGCTGGCGCGAACCGCTTTCTAACAGAAACTGCTCTTCATCCGCATGCATCTCTGCGTCAACTACCAGTATCTTTTTTTCAACGTCAACAACTGCCTTTACTAAATTGCCAAACATTTTTTTAGACAGCTCCTTGAGCTCGTTCATAGAAATCTTTTCAACTTGTATCATGATAATAACATATCATAAATCAATCACTAACGAACAGGTCGCTATCCAATCCATTCCATAACAGATGCCCCTCTCTAAGCCAGCTCAAGAATATGGTTTGGGTGTTGGCAACAGCGATGTTCAATTTCAACAGTAATAATTATCTAAAAAATTTTTATATAAAAAACGCCCCAGTTAATATGAGCGTTTTCTATTATATTCTATTTATATAATCCGTGTTCAACCGTGTAGTCTCTACTATTAGTTATCTCCAGCGGCTTTTTCGGCTTTTTCCTCAGTGCTCTCAGCCTTCTTTTCATCCGGTGCACTACCCTGCTCTACCTCTTTAACCTCTTCTGCGGTTTCGTGAATTCTATCTCCGGCCACAGCTTTTACTTTAGCTTCGAGCTTTGCTTCTTCTGCGGCTTTCTTAGCGGCAATTGCTTCGGCCTCTTTAGCTTTCTCTTCGGCTAATCTTGCCAACTCTTCTTCTGCTTCTTTCTCTTCCCAAACTTGTGGCTCACGATTAAGCTCTTTTAGTCTGGCGTTCTTACCCCGTAAATCTCTCATAAAATAAAGTTTAGATCTGCGAACTTTACTCTGTTTAATTCTTTCCACTTTAACAATTCTTGGAGAATGAAGAGGGAAAATTCTTTCAACCCCAACACCAAGCGAGATCTTGCGAACGGTAAAGGTGCCGTTTAAACCGACACCGTGTTTAACTGCAATCACCAGTCCTTCAAAAATCTGGACGCGCTCCTTATTACCCTCTTTAACCTTGATATGAACTTTTACCGTATCACCACTCTTTACGAGTGGCGGATTCTTTTTTGTAAATTTTGATAACATTTTTTCCATAGTATGTGAACACTCCCACAGATTTATTCCACAGATCTGCACAGATGCTTTTATCTGTTCATAATCCATACCAATCAGTGAATAAAATCAGTGGTGGTGTCTCCTTTTAATATTATTTATCTGTGCTGAATAGTGAATAAAATCAGTGGTGATGTTCTCCTTTTAATATATTTTTATCAGTGTTAATCAGTGGATTAAATCTGTGGTGGTGTTTTCCTTATTATCTCTCCTTCTCTGCCATCAATATCTTGTCTCGAGCTTGTCGAGAGATTGATTCCAGAGAGGAGTGGCGGTGCAGATGAGCACCGCCTGGCTCCCATGCACAAAGCATGGCATCCAGCCCTAGAGAAGCGGCTGGGTTGTGCTCGGTTGGGGTGGCTGTGCGAGCCCATCCCCTCCCTGCCACTTGAGAGCCTGTAGCCCTTGCTGAAGGGGCTACTTCTCTCCCGGGGACCAGCAGTCCCCGGCTTACAACATGAGCGCGGTGCGCTCACTTTGCTAGAATATCTGCGCACCGCTACGCCTGCACACCGCGCTCA
>CAZLCL010000024.1:0-6300 GCA_964558315.1 uncultured Candidatus Saccharibacteria bacterium | reverse complement strand
GACATACCTGCTTTACGGCAAACAATAGGAACGAATAATGAATTATGAATAAGGAATAATGGGAAAGGAATTCATTCCTACTTGTTTGGCGTAAAATTTTTTGTCATGCTGAGTGAAAAGAAGCATCTTCTCGCAAAAGATTCTTCACTTCTTCCAGAATGACAAAATAACAATTATTTCTTGGTTGTCTTTTTGGATGCGGGCTTCTTGTCTGCTGTTTTCTTGGCGGTTGTTTTGGTGGTCTTCTTTTTAGGCTTTACAGCTTTTTTATCGGTTTGTTCAGTTGTATTCTTTATGGTCTTCTTTTCCACCTTTTTATCCGTGTCTGTTTGTGTAGTTTCTTCCTCGCCCCCATTATGACCTGTGCCTGTCTGTGTAGTTATTTTCTCTTTCTCGCTATGATCCGTGTTCAATCGTGTGGTTACCTCTTTAGCCCCCTCTACATGCACAAATGTCCTCTTGGTTTTATTACCATCGAAAGCGGTGACTCTTTTCTCTTGGAATTTTACTATGCCGCTTATAAGAGCAAAAAGCGTGTCATCATTGCCTTTGCCGACATTTTCTCCAGCATGAAATTTGGCACCTCTTTGACGAACAATTATTCCACCGGCTGTAACTCTTTGATCACCAAAAACCTTAACGCCCAAACGTTTACTCTTTGAATCTCTACCTAACCGGGTGCTACCGGCCGCCTTTTTATGTGCCATGATTTGCTCCGCAAATAACTAAAAAACTGAAAAACTAAAGAATGTTTCCGATATCGTTCTTCGGCTATTCTATTCTTTGGTTATCCAGCTCAAGTAAAACGATTTCTCGTTTTATAACTTGATAATCTCTCCCATATCTCAGGGTTCGAGTTGTATTGTAACCCATTTGGCGCAATTCGTCAACACACTCGTTATAGAGCGAGATTTCACCTGCATCAGAGGTCTCAATTATGGGGAAAACAAAGCAGATAGTTATTAGGTTGTAGGTGTCAGGTTTTAGGCTGGCAATATTCTTAAAAAAATTCAAATAGATATTTTTAAGTTCATTCGCCTCTTCTGTAACCTGTAACCTATCAACTTTCACCTTCTTAGGTTTACCCAAATACGGCTCAGTAACAATAACTATGTCGGGAGTTGAAAGGTTAAAGTTGAAGGTAGAAAGTTTGGAAACAAAGTCAAAGCTAGTCGCATCGGCCTTAAAAACAGAATTGTTGTTAAATTGTCCCGCATTTTGACGTGATCCCGCTAATAGCAATGATTGAATCGTTAAAATGTTTTTATTATTAACTTTTGGATTGCAATTTTGCCCGTTCGACTGTCGCTCAGGGCAATCTGAGACTGTTGAAGATTGACTTTTGATTTTTGATTTTTGAACTAGCCAATTTAAATTGGCTCTTGTGTCTTCAACCGCCTTTGCACTAATATCACTGCCCATAACCTCGCAACCTAGCATTTTAGCTTCCATTAAAATATTGCCGCTACCGCAGAAAGGATCTACGACCAAAGGCCGCAAATCAGAAGCACAAAACTCTAAATCCGAAACAATATCTAAATTCAAATTTTCAAATTCTAAACTGTTTTGAATTTTTGATTTTGGATTCTGAATTTGTTTAGAGTTTAGGATTTTAGTATTAGAATTTTTCGGATCGAGTGCGAGGTTTACGAGCATTCGAGCCAGTTTTGGTGGCATCATACCACTAAATTTATCTCCCGCCGGCTTGCCATAATCTCGCTCACTCCACTCGTCGGGATTGGTGGTCGCTATTAATCTACCAAGCAAGTAGTTAGTAGCGAGTAGCGAGTAGTCTTTACTATGTTGTCGGCCAGATTCGTATTTTTCGCCACTTACATGGTTTTGGGATTCCTCGACAAGCTCGGAATGACACTCATTATTTGGAATTTGGAATTTGAAATTTGGAATTTCATTGGTTATTGGATATTGGTTATTGGATATTCTGAAGAATCCGAACTCTTCTCCCCCTTTTTTGAAGATTTTATGGTAAGATGTAGCACTTGATAGCTCTACCCCGCTTCCTTCAATAAATCTTACCGGACGAGTCTTGCGAGCCTTTTGTTTGATCTCCACACCAATTTTCTTAAGCTCTTTCTCCTTAAAAATTCCCGAATAATCAGAAATCCCAAAATTCAGCGTCCCATTGCTTTTATTTTCCAACAATTTATCTACAATTTGCGATTGCACTATCTGATATTGGTTATTTGAAATTTCATTGGTTATTGGATATTGGATATTGGATATTTCGTAGATTTTAACCGTCCCCCCCAATAGTTGCATCAAACTGACAACTGAAACCTGATCACTGAAACCTGCATTCGTCTTGATAATGACAATGTTCTCAAGTAAACTTAGAATATCAAAACAAACACCAAAACGGCGCAAAACCGATTCAAGCTCACAAAGCGCTATTTTTTGTTCGCGACCCAAGACAAAAACGTAAAGATTGTTCAATTTTTCCTGCAATTCTAGGATCAAACTCTAATATTAAAATCCTAAACACTAAACAATATCAAAATCCAAATATTTATAATTTCAAAACAATTTTTGATTAAATAGTCGTTCAATATAAGCGTGAGTTTAATATTTAATATTTTGTTTATTTGAATTTATTTAGGATTTAGGGTTTTGGATTTAGTATTTAAAATAACAAATAAGACTATCACAATTCTACCACAATGAAAAGGACTTGATGTCAGAAGATAAAAAGGAAAATAAAAAGAGTAACTTTATCCATATCCACACTCACTCTCATTATTCGATGTTAGACGGCATGGGTAAAATAAACGAGCTGGTAAAAAAAGCCGCAGATTTAGGGATGCCAGCGCTGGCACTAACAGATCATGGAGTGATGCATGGAGTGGTGGAATTCTACGAAGAGTGCGAAAAAGCCGGTATTAAGCCTCTTATCGGTTGCGAGGTGTATGTGGCTCCGCGGACATTAAAAGACAAGGTCCCGCGCATAGATTCAAGCCCCTACCACCTGATTTTGATTGCCAAAGATATGGAGGGCTACAAGAATTTGCTCAAACTAACAACAGTCGCTCACCTAGAGGGATATTACTACAAGCCGAGAGTTGACAAAGAACTACTCAAAAAACATTCTAAAGGCTTAATAGCCTCAACCGCCTGCGTTCAAGGCGAGGTGCCACGCAAAGGCTTAGAAGATATTGAGAAAGGCCGCGAAGCAATACGAGAGATGATTGATATATTTGGTAAAGATAATTTATACCTCGAGGTCCAGCACCATAAGACAGTAGATGTGCAAGATGCTTCAAACCAGCTTATGTTCGAATATGCTAAGGAGTTTGACCTTAAAGTGATAGCTACAAACGATATTCATTATGTAAACAGCTCCGATGCCGAGGCGCAGGACGCCTTAATCTGCCTACAAACCAGCCGATACATGGATGAAACAGATCGCATGACCATGATGGGAGACGATTACTCTCTATTATCAGAAGAGGAGATGGCTAAAAATTTTCCGGATCATCCCGAAGTAATTACTAACACCTTAGAAATTGCCGATAAATGCAATTTAAAGTTGGAATTAGGTGGCATAATAATTCCTGACTTTCCTGTTCCCGATGGCCACACCTTGCACAGCTACTTTCTGGAGTCCTGCTATTTAGGCTTAAATACTCGTTATGGAACAAGCAAAATTTCTAAAAACGATCTTCCGGCAAACAGAGAACCGACAGCGGAAGAGTTAAAAATATCAGAAGAGGTTTGGGACCGCTTCAAATATGAAGCAGAGGTTATACAAAAAATGGGATACGAGGGCTACCTTTTAATTGTGGCTGATTTTATCGTTTGGTCAAAGGAACATGAAGTCTCAGTAGGCCCCGGCCGTGGTAGTGGCGCCGGATCAATAATTTTATACGCCCTGCGAATTACCGAGCTAAATCCTCTCGACTATGATCTCCTTTTTGAGCGATTTTTAAACCCAGATCGTATTAGCATGCCCGATATTGATACCGATTTTGCTGACTCTCGTCGCAATAAAGTTATCGAATACGTTTCAAAAAAATACGGTAGGGATCACGTGGCGCAAATTATTACTTTTGGAACTATGGCGGCGCGTATGGCGGTGAGAGATGTCGGCCGTGTTTTATCTATGAGTTATTCTGAAGTTGATATGATCGCAAAATTGATCCCCGCTGGCCAATCTCTAGAAGAGGCAATTAATAATATTTCCGAATTAAAAGAGCTTTATAACGCTGACGCTAAAGTCAAAAAGTGCCTTGATATTGCAAAACGCTTAGAAGGTGTTGTGCGCCACGCATCAATGCACGCCGCTGGAGTTGTTATCTCTAAAGATCCGCTTACTGAATACTGCCCTCTTCAGGCCGCCGCCAAAGGCGATTTATCCACTGTAACACAATATTCTATGAACCCAATTGAGCACTTGGGACTACTTAAGTTCGATTTCTTGGGTCTAGCTAACCTTACGATCATCCAAGATGCTCTGCGTATTATAAGGAAGACCAAAGATACTGATTTAAACATTGATGCCCTCCCGCTTGACGACAAAGCCACCTACAAGCTTTTGTCGGAAGGCAAAACAACCGGAGTCTTTCAGTTGGAATCGGACGGCATGAAACGCTATCTCAAAGAGCTGAAACCGAGTGTGTTTGAAGATATTATCGCCATGGTGGCTCTCTACAGGCCCGGACCGATGCAATGGATCCAATCTTTCATTGACAGAAAGCACGGGCGGGAAGAGATAAAATATGTGCATCCCAAAGCCGAGGAGGCGCTAAAAAACACTTATGGCATTATGGTCTATCAAGAGCAAGTAATGCAACTCTCCAAAGACATGGCGGGTTTCACTGGTGGCCAAGCAGATACCTTACGTAAAGCTATTGGTAAAAAAATTAAAGAACTTATGATAAAAGTCGGCAAGGAGTTTGTCGAAGGCTGTGTTAAAAACGGAATAGACAAAGCTATTGCCGATGAACTTTACAACGCGATGCAAGATTTTGCGCAGTATTGTTTTAATAAATCACATGCCGCCTGCTATGGTTTAATAGCTTATCAAACTGCATATCTAAAAGCACATTACCCCAGCGAATTTATGGCCGCCCTTATGACCAGTGAAAAAGATGATTTAGATAAGCTGGCCGTTTGTATTCAGGAGTGCGAGGACATAAAGATAAAGGTTTTGCCCCCTTCAGTAAATGAATCTTTCGTTGACTTCGGTGTAGTTAAAGAGAGTGGCAATATTCGCTTTGGCCTTTCCGCCATAAAAAATGTAGGCGTTGCCGTGGCGGAGGAGATTGTAGAAGAGAGAAAAAGAGGCGGAAAATTTTCCGATATTGGAGATTTTCTCAAAAGATTGGGCCCCAAAGTTATTAATAAGAAATCGCTGGAAGCTTTAAGTATGGCTGGAGCTCTGGATGACATGGGAGAGCGTGCCGAGCTGATTTTCAACATGGAAAAGATGTTGGCATACGCCTCAAATATGCAAAAGAACCAAAATAGTGGCCAAAGCTCGTTATTTGGAGGAGAAGAGGAGCTGTCAACAAATCTAATCGAGTTTGAGGCCACAAAACCTGCTGATAAAAAGCAACGTTTAGCTTGGGAACGCGAGCTTCTTGGTATGTATGTTTCAGAGCATCCTCTTACCGGTATTTCACATTTGATAGAGCCTCATCGCACAGTAAAACTGTCTGAGGTTAACACACATATGGAGAACGAATTCGTTCGAGTTTCCGGAATTTTTACCTCTGTTCAGAACATTATGACCCGTTCCAACCAAAAGATGGCCTTTGCCAGAATAGAAGATTTAGGTGGCAATATTGAAGTTTTGGCCTTCCCTAAAGTTCTTGCCGAAAACCCCGACATATTTACTCCTGACAAAGTAGTAGCAGTTGACGGCTATATTAACTTTAAAGATGGCTCTGCCAAAATACTAGTTGAGGCAGTTTATGAAATCGGGCAACAGCTAACAATTCCCGATTTCGAAAAGAGAGCCAAAAAAAAGCAATGGAACGGGAATACAAATCAAAATTCTAACGTTAAGAATCAAAATAATGGAAGGGAGCTCTATTTAGATAAAAAAGAGCCTAGGGAGATAAAACCGGCGACCTTGGTTATAAACATAAACAAAGGATCAGATAAATCAATTTTCTCCGATTTAAAAAATTTATTCGCGCAATTCCCCGGCACTTCTCCTGTGATATTAAATGTGCCCAACAATGGGCATGGCATGCGCGAGATAAAAACCAAATCCCGCATTGACATCTGCCCCGTTATGAGGGCAAAATTAAAAGAGATTGTAGGAAGTAAGAATATCGA
>CAZLCL010000023.1:6465-12874 GCA_964558315.1 uncultured Candidatus Saccharibacteria bacterium | reverse complement strand
AAGTAGAAAGGACGCATTGTGACCGATAATTCGCAAAGAGAAAAATTTAACATACCTGTGCAGTATTTGCCGGGGGTAGGGCCAAAGAGTGCTAAAAAATTGGCTAAATTAGGAGTGGAAACGATTGGTGACCTGATATATTATTTTCCCAGAAAGTATTTAGATTATAGCGATATTAGTAAGATTGCTGACGCAATCTCAATTTCTAAATCCGAATTTCTAATTTCTAAACAAATTCCAAATTCAAATTATCAAAATCAAAAAAGCAATTTCGATCAAAGAGAGATCGCCACGCCTTCGCACAAAGGCGAATGGCTCGCAATGACAAGCGACGATAATCTGCCTGATCGATCGACAGATAACAATTTTACAATAAAAGCTAGGATTGTAGTCATAGCCAATAAGAAAACGCGCAGGGGTTTTACAGTCACGGAGGCGGTGGTCGAAGATGGAACGGGCACTATAAAAGTAGTTTGGTTTAATCAGCCTTACTTATCAAAGATGCTCAAAGCAGGCAGGGAAATCATTTTAAACGGCAAAGTAAAATTCGATCCATTCGGGCAAGATTACGTTATGGAGTCACCAGATTGGGCAGATAGGCCTAAGATCGTTCCTGTCTATAGAGAAACAGATGGGGTGACGACTTATTACTTAAGTCGTTTAATATCAAAAATTAAAGATCAAATATCAAAAATAGATGATTTTCTACCGCAGGAAATCATCAAACAAAATGGTTTATTGAGCCTAGATTCAGCAATCCGAATCCTACACGAACCAGCGGATATGGATAAGCTGGCGCAAGCACGCCGCCGCATGGCTTTTAATGAACTTTTTTTAATATCACTTCGGGGCAAAGTTGCCAAAGAGGAGATCGCATCTGAAAGTGCACCCAAGATTGGAACTGATGATAAGGAAATCGAGAAATTTATCAAAAGGTTGCCTTTTGAGATGACTGGCGATCAGAAAAAAGCGGTAAAAGATATTTTAGATGATGTTAGCAAATCAAATATTAAAAATCAAAGATCAAAAATATCGGATGGGAACACAATTTTAATCACGCCCATGAACAGGCTGTTAAATGGTGATGTGGGCAGTGGAAAAACAATTGTGGCGGCTATAGCCACTTATGCTGTAGTAAAATCCGGCCATAAGGTAATGTTTATGGCTCCAACTGAAATTTTGGCCAAACAGCATTTCGACACATTTTATAAATTATTTGCCAATTATGATATCAATGTGAGTTTGGTTACATCAACAACAGTTAACCAAAAATCAAAATTAAAAAATCAAAATATTGGGACAGGAGCACTATTTGATACTAAAGAAAACCGATCTGGTAAGCTAACACCTAACAAGATGATCCCTGATATTCTAATTGGAACGCACGCTCTTTTGCATTTAAAGGAGCCAGTAGATAAAGTTGGCTTGGTTATCGTTGATGAACAGCACAGGTTTGGAGTCAACCAACGCCAGGCGCTTAGACAAATTCAAAGTTCCAAAATAAAAAATCAAAATAATGGAGAGGATACATTAAATAAAAAAGAATCTCTAAGCTTGCCTTCTTTGGTAAATGAACAATTTAAAAATATTAACAATTTAAAAATTTCCCCTCACTTTCTTTCTATGACTGCCACTCCTATCCCTAGATCATTGCAGTTAATAGTATTCGGAGAGCTGGATGTAAGCGTAATTAGTGAGAAGCCCAAAAATCGCAAACCGATTAAGACCAGAGTAGTTGATGAGATAAACCGCCCAAAAGCCTACGATTTTATTAAGGCGCATGTTAGGGCGGGCAGGCAGGTGTTTGTGGTAGTTCCTCTTATAGAGGAAAGCCAAAATTTTAAACCAAAAACCCAAAATGAAAACTTTGAATTATTTGAGATAGACCGCAAAACCGTCGTCAACGAATATCAAAAACTATCAACAGAGATATTCCCAGATCTACGAATTGGCATGTTACATGGCAAGATGAAAGCTAAAGAAAAAGAAGCGGTGATGGCTGAATTCTGCTCTGGCAGATTAGATATTTTGGTAAGCACATCGGTGGTCGAGGTAGGAGTGGATATACCGAATGCCAGCATTATGATGATAGAATCTGCGGAGAGGTTTGGCTTAGCCCAGCTACATCAATTTCGAGGAAGGGTAGGTAGGGGTGAACACCAATCATTTTGCTTTTTGTTCTCTTCATCATTATCAGCAAAAGCTTTGTCTAGGCTTAAACTAATGGAAGAGATAAACGATGGCTTTAAATTAGCAGAAAGCGATTTAAAACACAGGGGTGGTGGCGATATGTTTGGTTTAGAGCAGTCGGGTTTTATAGATTTAAAGTTTGCTGATCTAAGCGATATTGATATTGTTTCTGATGCGTTAAAAGCGGCGGATAGAATCGTTGACAAAGATCCCGAACTTCACCATAATATTAAATTAAAGGAGAGATTAGATAATTTTGTAACTAATAAACATTTAGAGTAAAGGTAAAAAATGAATATGGAAGTTCCAGATTCATATTTTGGTCAAACCATACGTGAAGAAGTAGTCAACGATGAGGGGATATTTGAGGCAATATTGTATGCAAGTGGTTTATCTAAATCGGAATTTTATAAAAATTTTTATATTGATGAGTCAGATAAACTTGAAGTTAGTGTCTCTTCAAGCGATTATAATTATGGCGGCGCTGTATACAAAGTATATAAGGTGCGTTCAGAGGGAAATAAAATAAGAAGAGATCTGCTCAGAATCTATAGGGACAAGGATGTGATAAAAATTATTGATTATTTAGTGAAGGCCAAGAAGCAAGGTGGAGAAAACAAAGGGGAGCAAATTTAATCTTGATGATATTATTGAGCAATATCGCTGGTGGATAGGCTTTGTTTTACTATTGCTGGTAATTTTTAGCGGAGGGTATTTGTTGTGGCGTGAGCCAAAAATGAATAACGAATCAGGAATAATGAATAACGGGGAAAAAATCGGAGAGCTGGAATTGAAGCTTCAAAATCAAGAGTCACGAATTGCAGGGCTGGAATCAAAAATTAACGAATCGAATAGTTTGGCATCGAAACAGTCGGATAATGAAGCAATTGATTCCGGTACAGTGGCTGGCACTTCGACTTCGAGCGCCGCAACAGCGACTGTTCCGAACGGAAAAATTAATCTCAATACAGCCAGCGCGGCACAGTTAGACACATTGCCTGGGATCGGTTCGGCTTATGCTGGCAGAATTATTGAATATCGTCAAAATAGTGGAGGTTTTAAAACGATTGAAGAGATTAAGAATGTTAAGGGTATCGGCGAAAAAACTTTTGAAAAGATTAAAGAATTAATATCTGTTTAACATCTAATCTAACAAACTGGCAGTCATTAAACATTTAGCTATCGAAACCGTGACATCGTGACTGCAATATGATACACTTGTCTTTGTTTGCGAACATGGGAATGAAGCCCATAGCAAATAATAAATTCAATATCGAAAACCAGAGGACAACTAAAATATTTAATGCCCGGGTGGTGAAATTGGTAGACACGCATGCCTTAGGAGCATGTGCCGTAAAAAGTGTGTCGGTTCGAGTCCGACCCCGGGCACCAGTAACTGC
This sequence comes from uncultured Candidatus Saccharibacteria bacterium, assembly GCA_964558315.1. GTDB lineage: Bacteria > Patescibacteriota > UBA1384 > XYA2-FULL-43-10 > XYA2-FULL-43-10 > MWCM01. Next base: position 9,284 of record CAZLCL010000023.1, on the reverse strand, counting down.
GCACAGAGTAATAAATAAAAAATTATGGAATACGGAAAACCGTATTTTTTTATTTTGGTAAAAAGTTGCTATAATCCATAAAGAGTAATTAATCTGGGATTAGCAAATGTCTAAAGATAAAAACGAGACAATTTTAGAGGATGTTCACAAGCAATTAGTTGATAGAGACACGGCTGATGCCAAAATTAGCATTAAAAACAAGCAAGAATTGATTAAAAAAGGCTTAAAAACAATTTCTCCCAAAAGAAAAATCGTTATTGATACCGGTGAGATTTTTGGGGTAAAAAATGTAGTAGATATTATCTTTGATAAGCTCAAAAAAGACGATAAAATAATTGCCATCGAGGGGCTTAGCGGAGTTGGAAAAAGCTCTACAACTTTGGAATTAAAAGAGAGGTTATCGGCAGTAAGTTTTTCGTTTGGCGAGATATTTCGATATTTGTGTTATCTGGAATTTATAAAGGAAAAAAAAGATCATATTAACAATTTATCTAAAGTAAATTACAAAATTATTAATAAATCTTTGTATTTGTTCGATGGAGAAGATAATATCACTGAAGGGTTATTTGTTCAATTGTCTAATCCCACTCTTGTTTCTATGGTGCCGAGGACAGCTTCTATGACGCAAGAACTGGTAATAAATTTTATAGCGGACGAAATTCAAAAGATCAGTTTGAGCGAAGATCTAACCATACTTATCGAAGGCAGGGATTATACATTGGATTTTTTGCCTTGCGATCTGCGCATTGAGTTGCGTGCCGATTCGATAATTCGGGCAAAACGCCGCTTAAAACAGAAAATTGATCAATAAAATGAATAATGTTTGATATAATCATATTATGGATATTAATGAAATTAGTGAAAAAATTGAACAGACAGAAGATAAGTTGATGGGAGAAGAGGAAAAAAAGAGGAAGAAAAAAATGCTCGTATCTGGAAGAAGTGTGTTCGAAATAATCCGTCTTAAAAGGAAAAAAAACAACAGTTGTGGTAGATAATATCATTTTTTAAGTATTCAAGGAGGATAATTTGCCCGCTTATCAGTCTGATATCGAAGAGTTATTTGTTAAGTATAAAACCGGTGGTCAAGGTTTAAGTCATGATGAGGCTAAAAAGAGATTAAGCAAATATGGTTCCAATTCTCTACCCAGCAAAAATCGTTTATTACTGCTAAGGAATATATTTTCTCAATTTTCCGATCTACTTGTGATAATTTTATTGATTGCTGGATTTTTATCATTATTTCTTGGCGATGTTAGAACAACAATAGTAATGTTGGCGGTAGTATTGATAAACGCTAGCATCGGATTTTGGCAACAGTATAATACAGAACGCACTTTGGAAGCATTAAAAAACATGTTGCCCCCCTCTGCTCGTGTAATTAGAGACGGAGTAGAAAAGGAGATTCTTGCTCAAGAAATTGTGACCGGGGACATTATAGTGCTAGAAGCGGGTGACGCCATACCAGCGGACGCACGAATAATTGAGGATTATTCGTTAAAGGTAAATGAATCTGCCTTAACGGGTGAGAGCAATCCTCAGAAAAAGCATTCCATATATGACCAGCGCCATGCAAAATCATCCAAAGTTTTTATGGGCACAGTTGTGATAGAGGGAGAAGCGAAGGCTGTTGTGACTGCCACTGGGATCAACAGCGAGTTTGGAAAAATCGCTCTGGAAGCTAAGAATACACAGGATGATCTTAGTCCGCTACAAAAAAAGCTACATGAAGTTGGCCGTCTGATTTCTATAATCGCAATTTCGGTTATGGTGCTAATGGTTTTATATCAGTTAATTAGAAATCGTGTTGTCGAAAACCGAGTCATTACTCCAGACTTTTTCCGCGAAGTTTTTTTATTTGGTTTGGCTTTAGCGGCTTCGCTTGTTCCAGAGGGTTTGCCGGCCACAGTATCTGTGGCTTTGTCGCTTGGAGCTTCCAGATTGGCAAAAAAGAATGCGGTTGTCAAAAAGCTTGCTAGCGTAGAGACTCTTGGGGATACTCAAATAATCTGCACTGACAAAACTGGCACTTTAACCGATGGCAAAATGAGCATGGTAAGTGTCTGGCCACAAAATTCTGAGGAGGAGATATTGTTATCGAAATTTGATATATATGGTTATCGTTCTTTATTAGTAAATTGGGCTACATGTCACAATGTAAATGTTACAGAAAAAGGCCTAATTGGCAATCCAAACGAGATAGCCATAGTGGAGGCTTTGATCAAAAAGAAGATAGAGATTAAAGAGTATGAAAAAAACTACAATCTAATCCACGAATTTTCTTTTAATTCCGAGCGAAAGATGATGTCGGTTTTGGTAAAAGATGAAAACGGTTATTATTTATATGCAAAAGGGAATCCGGCGGTGATTTTGTCAAAATGCAAAATCAAGCAACAACAAGCCGAGGAGGTAATAAATAGGGTGGATAAGATGGCCGCTAATGGCACAAGAGTATTGGCTTGCGCTCACAAAGAGATAGATTCGTTCAAAAATGAAGAGATAAACAACTCAAAAAAATTCGAGAACGACTTAGTGTTCGACGGCTTAATTGGCATAAAAGATGATATTAGACCCGAGGTTAAGGAAGCAGTAGATTATTGTCATCAAGCAGGTATTAAAATTATTATGATTACAGGAGATTACAAAGTTACTGCTTTAGCAACCGCTGAGCAAATAAATCTTTCAGGCCCAAATAAACTTCGTTTGATATCGGGAGAGGAGCTATATCAGATGAACGAGTTGGAATTACGGGAAAATCTTCAATATCCCTGTGTGTTTTATCAAACCGATCCTAAGCAGAAACTTCGAATTGTCGGTGA
>CAZLCL010000023.1:1930-6365 GCA_964558315.1 uncultured Candidatus Saccharibacteria bacterium | reverse complement strand
AGAAAAATTAACTAAACAGAAAGTTGATCGCAAAAAAGAAAATTTGTTGAGTAAAGAAGTATTATACAGATTATTGTATGTCGGCATAATTATGGGAGGCGGAGCCGTATTAAATTTTTGGTTAATAAATAAAACGGCTAATGGGGATGTGAATATCTATTATCAAGCTACTACAGCCGCATTTGCGACTTTGGTTGTTTGCCAGATAGTTAATGTTGTTTCGATACACGGTGGAGCCAGCACCTTAAAACGAATCCTAAGAGAAAACCGATACCTGTTTTTATCAATTGTGGCAGAAATACTGATTTTGCTGTTAGTTGTTTATTGGCGTCCGTTGCAAGGGTTCCTTTACACCAAGCCTTTGTTACTTACCAATTGGCTAGCTGTTATTGCGGTTGCAGTATTGTTTACTATTGTTGAAGAGGTAAGAATCTTCCGTAAAAAAAGATTCGAATCTAAGCTTGTCTAGCGATTTTTACTTATCAATAACGCCTCTAACTCTGCCATCATCGTCAATCTTAAAAACATAACCAAACGGATCTTTGGGAATTTCGCTTAAAATGTTGGCCTCGACCAATTTTTCAATAGGCTCGGGATATTGCCCGAATTTCTCTTTATATATAGTAGCTGTTTTTTCTAAAAAACTCATTAATTCGTAGTGATAAATGTAAGTCTCTGCCCGCTCTTTTAATACTTGATCGTTGGTATTTTCGGCGACTCCTTGCCAGATTAGCTTCGATTGTTCTCGAATATCGGGTCTAGAGCCGTAATTTGTCGCTATCCATTTGGCGAAATCCGGAGCATTCGGAGTTTGGGCGGCTAGATCAAAATATTTTAATGCTTGTGACTGATCTTCTTTATGCATGTGATATAAAAGACCGAGATTGTAAGCGATTTCCCAATTTGGTTCGGAATTTTCTATGCCCTTTTGGGCGATATCTATTGCTTGATCTGTAAGATTGTATGGAGGCATAACCAAAGGTGCAAAAGCATAAGGGTGGGAAAACTTTGGATCTAAATCTGTAACTAAATTGATATAATCAGGGAGATTTTTATATTCATCTTTGCGCGCTCCCCCAAAATATTGAATCGTGTAAAGCCAATAAAGAGAAGAAGCGGCAGAATGCAGGCCAAGATCGGCGGCCTTAACAATCTGAACGGTCGGTATCAATGGCTTTTTTTGCGATGATTTAGACGAATATTTATCATGTAAAACTTGAGAGAAAACAATAAAGATAAATAACACTAGTGAGGCAATAATTTTTAGAAAAATCTTCATGATTATAACTCTTGTTTATCCAAAGACCAAGTTGCGAATAATAGCAAAATTATAATATAAGAGATGCCGTATAGGCAGGAGTAAGTTAGCGATAAAGCGTTTAATGCATCGTTGTGCACAACGAGATTACGCAGATTAAACTTTTCCAGATTGGGTAAAAGATAATAAAAGATTTTAAATATATACAATCCGAAACCCTCATTTTTAGAAAAATAATCAAGCACCATGTTTAATGAATGTCCAATATACAATAGCAATACAGCATAAATCGTTGATGCTAACGGTGTCGAAAAAGTCGAGAATAGTATTGATAGAGAGATAAAAAGCGCAATTTCGATTAAAGACATTATTATTGCGATAATGCCACGCCAATCAAATCCCCCGCCTTTGACTGCTATTACAATTAAATAAATTACAGTCATCAAAAAAAGTATTATGATCATGCTCGACAAAAGCCCCAAAAATTTTCCAACAATAAACTCAGCTTTTGATACCGGTTTCGAGAGTGTAACGAAAATTGTTCGTTTTTCTATCTCCTTATAAACTAGTGAAGTCCCGATGAATATGGCAATGATTAATGAGAAGATATAGATTGCGGCGAGCCCTAAATCCTTAATTATTTTTATGTCTTCACCGAGTGACAATGAGCCCAAAAAATTTGTTGATAGAATAAATAATATGGCAAATCCTAAAATCGCGTAAAGAATGCGATCTCTAATGGTTTCTTTAAAAGTGTTTTTAGCAATGGCTAGAATTTTACTCATCTTTATTATTTTTATTGCCTTTAATTATTTCAACAAACTTATGTTCGAGATTACCACTACCCACAAAATATTTTACGCTTCCTGAGTATATTAATTTCCCGTGATTGATAATTCCGATTTGGTCGCAAATTTCTTCGACATCAGAGAGGATGTGGGAGTTGAAAAATATCGTTTTTTGACTGTTTTTTAATTCATTAATAATCTCTTTTACTTCAATCCTGCCAATCGGATCCAAGCCATCTAAAGGTTCATCCAAAAAAATATACTGGGGGTTATGAACTATAGCGCAAGCCAAACCTAATCTCTGTTTCATACCCTTCGAATATGTGCCGATCTTTGCATAACCTGACTCTTTAAGCCCCACTTTATATAATATTTTTTGGTATTTTTTGTGGTTCTCGGAATTACCTGAAAGACGATCACAATATTGAACAAGCTCTATGCCTTTTAAATGATCATAAAAATACGGATTCTCGGGCATAAAGCCGATAAGGCTTCTAGTGGATGGCAGTGAAGGGTCTTTGTCATTTATTAAAATTTTTCCTGTATTGGGTTTGCTTAAACCTACTAGCATTTTTATTGTGGTTGTTTTTCCGGCTCCATTTGGACCCAAAAAACCGAAAACAGTTCCTTTATCAATATTCAAAGACAAATCATCAACTATTTTTTGCTTGTAATAAGATTTGCAGATATTTATAATCTTGATCATATATAAGTCATTTTAATATGATTTAACAAAACAGGCAAGGTGAGCAAACCTTATGAAGCGAAACCAACAATAGGTGCCGAGTCTAATATTTTCAAAATGTGTAATAATTCAGTGATCACGGAATTATTACACATATTTTAATGGGTGGGATATGTATATCTGTGATTATGTGATAATTTAAAGCTATGAAAAAGAAAAAAATAATATGTGTAGTGGGGGCGACTGCTAGCGGAAAAACCGGATTAGGTATGGTGTTGGCTAAGAAATTTAATGGCGAAATTATTTCTGCGGATTCTCGCCAAGTTTATCGTGGCCTTGATATCGGCACGGGGAAAGAAGGCTTGCCCGCCAAAGGGGCGGTAATTTCTAATTCCAAATTACTAATTTCTAATCAAATTTCTAATTCTAAAACAAAAACTCAAAGTTCTAAACAAATTAACAATTCAACAATTCAACAATTGGGTAATCGTTGTTGTTTTATTGATGGTATTCCCCAATGGCTTATTGATATTTGTGAGCCTGAGCAAAATTTTAGCATGTTTGACTGGCTGGAATTAGCAAAAATAGTTTTAGATGATATCTGGATTCGTGAAAAAATCCCAATCGTTGTTGGAGGAACGGGACTTTATGTGCAGGCACTGATTGAAGGATTTGAAGTAATTCAAAAATCAAATATCAAAAGTCAAAATTTCAAGTCAAAGGTAAAAAAATATTCAAGGGAAGAGCTTGATGCATTTAAACTAGCAAAGCTTAAGACAATCGCTAATAAGCTACAAGCTGAAAGCTACAAGCTAGACATGAGTAACCCTCGCCGCTTAATTCGTTTTATTGAGCGGGCGCAGGCAGGGGAGATGCCCTCTAAGAAACAGCCAGATTTCGAATTTATTTTAATCGGTAGAGATTTGCCTCGAGAAGAGCTCTATAAGAAAATTGATGATCGGGTTGAAGAGTGGTTTAAACAGGGATTTTACGAAGAAGTTAAAGGGTTGCTTAATAGTGGTGTAAACTTCGAGTGGCTCAATAAGATAGGGTTAGAATATAAGATATTGGCCCAATATATTACCCAAAACCCAAAAACAAAAACTCAAAATTGTTTGGAATATAAAAATATGAAACAAGAGATGAAGTGGAAAATTCATCAATATGCTCGGCGCCAACTTATTTGGTGGAGGAGATTTAATGTAGTATGGATCGAGAAAAGTGATCAAGCCGTAGAAGTTTGCCAAAAATTCCTTGACAAATAGACAATATGTGTGTATAATTCGACACTAAATGATAAGACATTTAAAAAAATCAATTATGGATGCTGATGTGAGCTAAAGCTCGATTTTTCCTTTAGTTCACATCAGCCGCTGTAAAAGGCGGTTTTCAAGTTTTTTGAGGCCTTAAGGCCTCGTTAATCGAGAAGAAGGGAAGGGGTGAGTCCGGTGAGAGCCCGCACGGCCCCGGCTAAAAAAGCCGGCACACTCGCGTGAGGGTGTGAAAGCCAGGGCAAGAATCAACGGAAGGATCCGGGGGTCGGAACACGTCGTTTCGGCCCCGCAATCTATTTTATATTGACATGAAATTATAATAATACTATCCTTATGATAGTATGAAGCATTTCCGCCAACAATAAATTTGGAACAAGAGCAATTTAACAATTGTATCTGTTCCGTGTTTAGAAAAAGGGCGGATTTTTTA
>CAZLCL010000023.1:0-1830 GCA_964558315.1 uncultured Candidatus Saccharibacteria bacterium | reverse complement strand
CAAAAATCAAAGTTAAAGTTCAAACATATAAAATTAAAGATTAATACAATAATTTCAATTTAAATTTTTAAATTAACGAACGGAGTGAGCTATGTGTGGAATTGTCGGTTATATTGGAAAGGGGAACGGGGCTCCTGCAGTAATTGATGGGCTAAAACGGCTAGAATATCGTGGTTACGATAGCTGGGGAATAGCGGCGATTGAGTCTAAAAAAATTGTATTTCACAAACAGGTGGGCAAAATTGCCGGATTTGAGCTTAAAAAAGATTTACCAAAATTTAAAGGCTCAATCTGTATTGGCCACACTCGCTGGGCTACTCATGGTGGAGTATCAGAGAAGAATTCTCATCCTCATTTTTCTTGCGATAAAAAAGTGGCAGTGGTGCACAACGGCATAGTTGAGAATTATCAGGAGCTTCGCAAAGAGTTGGAAAAAAAGGGGCATAAATTTGTCTCACAGACCGATACGGAGGTTATCGCTCATTTAATCGAAGAAAACTTAAAGAGCTCTAAGAATGAAAAAAGTGCGGTTGTAAAATCTCTAAGAGAGATTGAGGGTTCTTATGCTCTTGGCATAATATTCGCAGGCAAAGAAACTCTTTTTGGCGCCAGAAAGGGGAGTCCGCTGGTTTTAGGTGTAGGTAAAGATGAATTTTATCTTGGTAGCGATGTGCCGGCATTTATTAAACATACTAAAAAAGTTGTTTTTTTGGATGAATTTCAAATGGTCGAAATTTTTGATGGCAAATACGAAATTAGTGATGTAAACAGCGGTAAAACGGTAAAAGTAAAAGAGACAAAAATCGAATGGGATTTGGACGAAGCAGAAAAGGGCGGTCATCCGCATTTTATGATAAAAGAGATGTTAGAACAGCCTACAGTTATTGAGAAGACGGTTGGTATTGGCGAAGATGAGCTTTCCCCTGCTGTAAAAATGATCGAAAAAGCTAAAAATATCTATGTGGTTGCCTGTGGCACGGCTTTGCATGCGGGAATGTATGGCTCATATCTTTTTGCTTTAGAAAACGGTATCATGATGCAACCGATTTCGGCTGGCGAATTCCCTCACTTTGGGCCTTTAGTCAAAAAAGGAGATTTGGTTATTACTGTTTCACAGAGCGGTGAGACGGCAGATGTCCTGGAAGCGGTAAAGAGCGCTCAGAAAAGCGGGGCAAAGGTGCTAGCATTAGTAAATGTGATGGGTTCAAGCTTAATGCGGATTGCTGATTACTCTTTGCTTACCAAAGCAGGTCCGGAGATATGTGTTTTGTCAACTAAGGCATATGTCTCACAGCAAGCGATGTTTGCGATGTTATCGGGTGCGTTAAAGGGGAAATTATTGGCTACGAAAAAATCATTACTCAAGGTCAAAGATGACATAAACTCCATACTTTCGGAATCTTCACGCAGAAATATTGCAAAAATGTCCAAAAAGTTGGCGAAGGCTGATAATATTTACGCTCTAGGACGCGGCATAAATTACTCAAATGCTCTTGAATCTTGTTTAAAAATTAAAGAGGTGTCGTATATCCATGCCGAAGGATTTGGTGGCGGAGATTTAAAACATGGTCCGATTGCCTTAATAGAAAAAGGTGTGCCGGTTCTTGTTTTTACTGCTAATGATGGTATAGATAAGGAGATGATTTCTAACGCCATGGAAGTTAAAGCGCGAGGCGCTGAGGTTATTGGGATCTCTTATCAAAACAATGAAGTTTTTGAACAATATTTGCCTTCGGCTGACTATAGTTTGTTTACCCCGCTATCCTCTATCGTCTATAGCCAATTGATGGCTTATTATATTGCTTTAGAAAAAGATCTTGATCCGGACAA
>CAZLCL010000022.1:0-13349 GCA_964558315.1 uncultured Candidatus Saccharibacteria bacterium | reverse complement strand
AACGGTATATTCGAGATGAGAAATATCAGTATATACTGCTTAAGTTCACTATTAGATTTTTTATCAAAATTAGAGGCATTAATGATAGGTGATTCGTATAGATGGGGCTACCAACCTCCGCCGCCTCCGCCGCCTCCGCCGCCGCCCGAAAATCCGCCGCCGCCCGAGCCACTTGACGAAGGAGAAGATGATAAAGTTGTCCCAATATTATTTGATAAAGACTTTATACCATTTCCAAATGAATCTATGTCAAATGATGAGCCGGAGGCAATATACCACAAAGGAATGTGCGAATTAAAATATTCTTGACCATAGATCGCCTTCATATTTTTCAGCCACAATCCAACAATACCAAACATAATGGCGTAAGGAAGATATTTTTCAAATATATTTTCTTTCTCATTAAATTGCTGACGATATTTCTCTGCTTTGACCATGTAAAGCCTTAATCCCTTGATACGTTTAAATAACTTTGCGCCTAATTCACTCCTTCGTGTCATTAGCGGGGTGAATATTATTGCAAATACAGCGCTAATCAATAAAGAAAATGCTAGATATGCGCTAAAAGAAAATGCCGAAATCCCAGAAATAACCAAAATTATTATTATAGCAATAAAAATATATTGCCATAGCCTGCTAGACTTGATTAAATAACCCATCCTTACCATCTCCTCTTCGGCCTTTTTTCTGATTAATGGGATCTCTTTATAAAAATTATCTTTAAGATCACTAATCGTCACGGTTTCATTGCCTTGAACCAATTTTTTTAGCAAAAACCGCTCAGACTCCGATAGCAATGAGTCGGTTTGTCCTGTCTTTTTTATAATATAATCTTTACTTTTAAAAACTAAGCCCGAACTAGTTTCTTCGATTTTTATTACGCCTTTAACCGCCATATTTACTATGCTGGCTGTTAAATAATTATTTTTCATAATGCTGTCCGAATATACTAAACCCATATCTAGTGGTGAAAGATTTTCCGGAATTTCAAATTCGGGCGCAATAGTTGGAGATATACTTGGATCTCTGCCAAATTTTTGCCAAAGCTTAATAAATAGTATCAAGAAAAATGCAGGAATAATTAGTATTAATACCCACTGATATTTTATATACCAAGGAGCCACATAAGGAGTAAAATAATTTTTTGGATAAGTTATTGATAAAGTAATCCCTTCAAATGCTTTTAAGGTTTCATCATAAGATACGGCCAAGATATTCTTTTCCCTCCAAATGGACTGTGCATTATTCAGCTTGGACGCAAATTCACCGCTATACAAATTTATCTCTGTTTTTTCGGCATCAAAATCGCTAGGGAACACAATTTCTGCGGAGTATTTATCTGTTTCAATTTCCCAAAAATTTCCGTGAATATTCCAATAAAATTCATCAAAATCATTATTTTCAAATCTTATGGCATTTTCGACATGATAATCTACCACATACTCGTTTTCTCCCTTAACTGAAATATTTGGATCACCGATTTTCCATGTCACAGTGTGATTAATCCTATCATTAAGCTCTGAGTAATTTAAGCTTTTCCCGGATTTATTTGTAATTGATCTTAATTTAATCGGCGTTAAATATTTTTTATTATTATCTCCATAAGTCATATATGGAATTACCCGATAAATTCCGTGCTTATCTGGCAAATTTCCACAATCAGCAATAATTTTCTCTGTAATATCAAGCGATGAATCTTTGTTAACCACAATTCGACTCTGGTATTCCTTGATATACCAATCGTCAATCATGTTATTTTCTCTTGCTTCAATCTTTGCTGGAAACACTAAAAATAACACAGCTAAAAACAATATTACTCTTTTCATTATTGCCTCCATAACTAATTTATTATATTGTATCAGATATAGTTGCATTATTGTGCTATAATATTGTTAAAACATTTTTGGAGGGGAGAAAGCGCATATGAAAAAATCCGCACTTCCCATATTATTGACGATAATTATTATCGCATTGTTTTATTTTTTAAAACCGGATAAAGCAGTCGGGCCAGTAGGAGAGTCTGATTCCGTAGAAGATCAAAAGGATACTATGAATAATGAGAGTTTATCATCTCCGGGATTATTGCCCGAAGAAGAAATTATGTCAAAAAAGGCCACTATCAATACCGATAAAGGTGATATTGTTATCGAATTATTTGCCGATAAATCCCCATTGACCGTTAGTAATTTTGTTTATTTGGCTAACAATTCTTTTTATAATGGTTTGACTTTTCATCGCGTTGTGCCGAACTTTGTTATACAAGGAGGTGACCCTAAGGGCGATGGTAGCGGTAACCCGGGATATAGTTTTGACGATGAAGAGGTAAAAGGGGAGTATGTAGAGGGTAGTGTTGCCATGGCTAACTCCGGGCCAAATACCAACGGATCACAATTTTTTATCTGTTTAGAAGATCAGCCCGATTTGCCAAAAAGTTATAATCTATTTGGAATCGTGACCAGCGGAATGGATGTTGTAAAATCTATTGAGATAAATGACAAAATAAATTTTATTAAAATAGAGTCCAATTTGTAAGTATGGAAAGTGAATTTTTGCAAACAAACGATTTATTTACCGCTTTAGTTGTGGCCATAGCCGTAGGCATAATCGGCTTTCCGGCCATTATTCTATCAATCGTTATGATCAAGAATAAATACAAGCGGGATGAAAAGAATAAAAACAACTTTGAGTAAGCTGATTATTTTAGGCCTAATAATTTTGATTTTGCTCGTTTTTATTGTTTCGGCTCGAATTTATTATTTAAATGATTTGGACTTGTCGTTTGAATACCATCGTCTCGATAATAACGATCCGGATCAATTAGGCATTAAAGATGCTGGATCCGACAAACAGGGTTCAGCCCCAAACGATCAAATCATTTTGCCGGATGAATTTTATTTGGAAGCGCCGTTCATTTCTCAAGCCCCTCTGGCAATATGGGATGAACTACATGAATCTGCCTGCGAGGAGGCTTCTCTGTTGATTTATAAGTATTGGCAAGATAATAGATTTGATATCACACCGAATGAGGCAGAAAAAGATATTAATCTTCTCATTAATTACGAAGATTCCTTAGGCATTGAACCGAGTATTTCATTAAATGATTTATCAATAATTGCGACAAATTTCTATAATATTAACTATTTAAGTCACAAAAAGGTTGATAATTTTCAACAAATTATGGAGACATTGCTAACCTCTAATTCGCCAATAATTATCGGAGCCGCAGGAAAATTATTAGATAATCCAAATTTTCGAAATGGAGGACCTAATTATCACATGCTAGTAATTATCGGTTGGGATACAGAGGATTTTATTACCAATGACCCGGGAACCAAAAATGGGAAAAGTTATAGATATAAAAAAGATGTTTTATTTTCGGCAATACACGACTGGAATAAAGAAAATATTCTACTAGGTGAAAAAAATATTTTATTTTCGACTAAAGACTCTTAATCATGTAACTGTTTTTTAGTCTGTAGCCAAACTTTTTAAAATACATTCTAACCCCCACGCCTGCTATGACCATAATTAAATGGTATCCTTTGCATCGAGCGATACTTTCGGCAATATTTAGCATTCTCTTGCCATATCCGATATGTTGATAGGCTTTTTTTGATTTTTTCCCAAAATCCAGAGTTGTGCCATAAACATGAATTTCTCTGATCATAGCGTATTTAATATTTGATAAGGGTATCATTATTTTATTTAATCTCAGACGACAAAAACCAATAATATACTTCCTGTCTTGAGACTCCATGCTGATAAAATATTCATCACATCCAGAAGCCACGTAGTGCAAAACGTGGATTTTTGGGTGAACGCTCAATTTATTATTTTTTATTTCGCGGCATCTTATGCAATCACATTTTAAATTATTGTTATCCATATAATAATGAATCTTTTGTCTTAAATTTGATATTTTTGCTCCTCCACAAACAATCTTTTCTGCTGGAATATCCCTAATAACACGTTCCACCCGGCAATAGTAAGGTATGGTGCTTTTTATTTCAGAAATAATTTTTATCAAATCAATTTCACTATATGGCTTAAAACTCCCTTGTAAATATTTTTGATATAGCTCGCAATTTTTGACTAAAGCTAGCGGATAAATTTTTAAGTGATCTGGACGATATCTGTTATCAATAAATATTTTATTAAATGAGTTAATATCCTTTTGCGGAGATGATTTATAAAGATTAAGCATCATCTGGAAAGATACTTTAAATCCGAAATCTTTTAAAAGTTTTGTGGCTATCTCTGTTTGCTGATTGCAGATATTTCGATTATTATCCCTCAGCACTTCTTCATCAGTTGATTGAACTCCCAATTCAACCTTAGTGATACCCAACTTTCTCATTCGCATCAGTTCTTGAAAATTAATTTTATCCTGTCTTGTTTCTATAGACAGCTCAACAATCCTGTTCTCTGCCGTTTCGTTTATTTTTTGATATTTGCTAAGAGAAAATTTTTTGTCATCCGTAATTTTCCCATAGCTATTACACGCTCGAAACAGCTCTTTAACAAACCATGTTTGATACTGTTTGTTATAATCTGACCATGTTCCGCCAACTATACGCATCGAAATTTTATTCGTGACATGTCCTGTAGCCCTTAAAGCGCCAATTCTCATCTTTACCTGCTTATAAGGGTGGTAGCCACACGCTATTGCTCTCATTACGGCTGGCTCCGATGAAAGATAACTTTTAGGCACACTTTCTTCATTAGGACAGTATATGCAAGATCCCGAACAGGGATTGGCTTTAGTTAAAACTGAAATTGAGGCTATACCGGAATTCGATCTTGTATTCTTCATTCTTAATACATTCAATAATTCTTCGTTTTGAGCAATAGTATTATTATTTACCATTTCGTGATACAATTTCACAAGCTTATCTTTTTCAATAAATTTGCTTTTATTTAGCTTGGCATACTTTCTTTGAATAGACAGCAAATCATTAGCACTAGGTGTTTGTATTCTACTTAAATCAATAATAATATTTTGATTAACATCGCTCGGCATGGATAATTTTTATAATAATTTGATTAATAAAACAATAAGTGATTATAACTTAATCGCTGATAAATTTTCAAGTACCAGAAGATATATATCAAAAGATTTATTTCAAATTGCTAGCATGATAAATAAAAATCAAAGCGTTTTGGATTATGGATGTGGGAATGGACGAATGGCAGTATTTTTTAAACCGGAGAAATATTTCGGAGTTGATCCGTCTAAGGCACTTATATCTATTGCTAAAACTGAATTCCCGCAATATCGTTATTCAGTTATTAAACCATGTCATGTAGGAAATAAATGGAATTTTGAAAATATTTTATGCTTGTCCATGATACACCATCTTCCTAATAATACTATGCAAAGTCAATTGATTAAAAATTTTGCGAAAATTATGCCAAATAATGGAAAATTAATAGTTACAGCTTGGCATGTTGAAAAATTTACTAATGAAAAAATCGCAAAAATTCCATTTAAATACGGCGATGAAAAGATTACTAGACAGATCTATTCATTTTCTTTAAAAGAGCTAGAAAATATTATCACAAGCAACGGCTTTTCAATCATAAGCTCAACAATTAAACCACGAAATAGTGGCAAGTATTCAAATATTGAAATTTTTGCAAAAAAAACTATTTAGATATTTTTTTTACAGATATCGCACCATCGGGGCAGAATCTTCTGCAGTTACCGCATAATATGCATTTATTTAAATCTACCACCGGCACAGGAGTAGCGAAAACACCCAAATCTTGTCCAAAGCTCAATGCTTTAACAGGACATTTTTCTATACATAAACCACATCCTTTGCACAAAGAGGGATCCATCTCGGCTATCTTGTCTTGGCTTTTATATATATTAACAGCGGATTTAGTTTCGAATAATGGATGGGGGAAGCGTGATTTCTCCAATACGGCTTCATAACCATAACTTAGCGCCGATCGGTTACTCTCTCTAATTTTACCATCTTTTAATTTTTCAGCTAAATTGGTCTCAGCAATTGACCAAACTGTTTCAAAATCAAAATTTAATCTTTTAGCCAATATCCCTGTAACAATCATATTGAACGACTTTTGTGTGAACTTTTCTGCCGCGATTTTTGTGGCTGGGATTGCACTTAATTTTACAAAAGATTTTGGGAATTTTTTGCTGTTGACGGTTGAACTATCAAAAATAATATCCGTATTTGGGGATATATAATCGGATGACTTCTTAATTGCTCTAGTAATTACGATGCAAGCAACATCGGCAACTTTAAATCTCGGATACCTGATCGGCTTATTGCTAATAGTAACAAACGAGATAGATGGCGTGCCACGTTGTTCTACGCCGAAATAGGGAATATAGGCAACCTCATAACCACTATTTGCGGCAGATTCAGTGATAATTTTAGCTATTGTCTGGACGCCTTGTCCACCTTCACCTGCTAGTAAAATTTTTATTGTTTTACTCTCCCTGCTGTTCATTTTCGCTCCCAGTTTTTAATTCTCCCAATTTATAATACGCCTCCATCTCTCGGAGCTTGTCGAACGACAACTTGGCGTTTGTTTTCCAATTTGTTGGGCATATGCTCAATACCTCAACAAAAGAAAATGAGTTATTTTCGATTTGGTTGTTTATGGCTTTTATTAATGATTGTTTGAGCATTTCGGGATTTGATACAGAGGCTCTGGCAACGTATGCCGAACCGCTAGAAATCTGATTAACCAATTCTGCACCCAGAAATCCTCCACCAAATTCTTTTTGCTTGCCATTTGGAGAGGTAGTAGTAATACCATCTTTCTCCGTCGTCGGCGCCATTTGTCCGCCGGTCATGGCATAATTTTCATTATTGACTAAAATTGCTGTAATTGGATTATTACGAAACGCGGCATGTAAAAGCGATTGTAAACCGATTGCGTAGCCCCCACCGTCACCCATGTAGCCGATTACAACTTTTTTAGGATTGGCAATTTTATAACCTACCATAGCAGGAGAAGTCCTGCCGTGGTGGGTCTGTAAAGTATCAAAATCAAAAAAATTCCAAGCTAAAAGTGAACAGCCAATATCAATTCCAAAAGTTACATTGTTTTGAATATTCATTTCATCTATGGCGAAACCAAGTTGTTTTAGGGTAATGCCATGCCCGCAACCAGGACAAAACAGGTGAGGCTTTGAAGCTTTTCTCCAGCAATTAGGCATTTTATTTAAATTCGTAATCATTGTTTCCTCACATATATCTTTTAATATTATTTACTACGTCCTCAGGTGTAAAACCTTGCGCAGGTCTTGATATCTCGACAATTGGAATGTTGTTTGGATAAAGTTCGTATTTAACAATTCTGGAAAACTGATTGAGCGATGATTCTACTACAAATATTTTTTTAACTCCCTTAATAACTTTTTTTAATTTTTCCGTGTCAAAAGGGTGAATCGAAATAGCTCTAAATAATCCAACATTTTTTTTCTCTTTGCATAAAATATCAACAGCCTCTCGGCATGCTTCGGCAACCAAGCCATGCGCCACAACAAGATATTTTATAGCCTTAGCGTTATATGTTTCTGACATTGCAACTTTTTGTCTTATCTTGCGAAAATCTTTAATATTTTCTAATAACTTCTCTCCAAACTCCTCTTCCGAGCTATAACAATTTTTTAAATGTGTTGGAGCCGCAAGCTCCTTCAATATTTTGTGACTTTTTATTGGTCTTAAAGGCTTAGCTAGGCTAACTTTTGACCTCATTTTGCCCAAATAACCATCTCCAAGTAAAATTGTTGGGAAATTATATCTCCAAGCCGTATCAAAAGTTGTTAAAGTCAAAGAATACATCTCTGCTACACTTGAGGCGGAATAGACGATTCTTAATCCATCTCCGTTGCCACCAAAGGCGGCCAAATTTAATTCCTGTTGTGAAAAATTTACTGTGCCGGTTGAAGGGCCACCTCTCTGCATCATAATTCCTGTAAATGGCAACCTTAAATTTTCTGCCATAGATAGGGGATCCTGCATTAATACATGGCCAGGCCCTGCAGAAGCGGTAAAAGCTTTTACGCCAGCAGATATAGCTCCACAAACCGCAAAACCGGCCGCAGTTTCATCTTCGGTTTGTAAATACTTCATGTTTTTATTAACTTGAGCTTTTTTTATCCACCCCTCCAGAATCTCAGTAGCAGGGGTAATCGGGTAACCAAACATAATCTCTGCACCGGCGTCTATAGCGCCTAGAACAGCCGCCTCGTTCCCAGTTAGTAAAGTATTTTGATTTTCACTTGACATCTTTATCCTTATTTTTAATATCCAATATTGATTTTAAAATTGCCATTTCTTCATCTGTTTTGATATATACTACCTCTTTTAATTTCAAGTAATCTAATCCGTAACAAATTTTATCTCTAATTACTTTTGATCCCGCTCCAACCTTTCCAGTAAAAACAATGGCTTCTACTCCGCCCATCAGAGCAGAGTATTTACCGATATACTGTTTAACATCGTTACAAAAATATTCTAGAGCTGTTTTGGCATTTTGGCTGGGGGTATTTGATTTTATTGTTTTAGATGGCATATACCTTTCATCTTCTATCTTTTCTCCCGACATATTTAAAATATCTAAAAAATTTGCCTCGATATTTAATATTCCCACAATTCCAGAAGATGAAGATATTATCTTTTTGGTTCTTTTATATCCGATTTTCTCAATTAAAAATAATAATATGCCGGGGTCCAAATCTCCACTACGATTTATCATGCAGACCCCTCCGTATGGAGTCATGCCCATTGAATTCATTATTGGTTTTCCATTATTAATAGCGCTAACAGAAACACCCGCGCCGATATGAATGGAAATTACTTTTTGGTATTTATTTACACCGGAGTTTTCTACCGCATATTTATGGGAAATTCCATGAAAACCATGTCTTGCTATGCCATATTTTTTTGCAATTTTTTGATTTATGGGTAAAAGGTGGTTAATCCCTTCAAAATAACTTGTATCATAATATAAAAGGTGTTGACACTTAATTTTATTTCTAAAATACTTAATAGTTGTTACTGCATTTTTATTGTGTAAAGGTGCAATACTAGAATTTTTTAAAATCTTTTTTATAGCCTTATCGGTTGCGATTTCTCCATCTTTTGAATTTTTGCCTCCAAAGACTACTCTATAAGCTGTTGTGTGAATTTTGTGATCAAATTTTATTAATTCAGCCCAAATACCAGCGCAAGCATTTTTAAAACCATTTCGTCCTTTAAAATTTATATCGCTAATTGATTTTTCAAATATCAACTCAATATTTGCTAACTCAACTTTATATAATTTTACCTTTATAGAAGATGAGCCGCAATTAACAATCAAATACATTATTTTTTCCTTTTAATTAATTGACCGTAACAAATTCCCCTTATCTCTGCCGCATTGGCTTCGTCTGTGTCTAAATGCACAATATCTGTAAACTTTTGGTCAATTCTAATTAGAATGTTATCAAACATCACCGATCTTAATCCCGGCACATGCATACTTACAAATTCACCATGTTTAAGCGAGTATTTTTTAGCAAACTGCGGAGAAGAATGAAAATGGCGTTTTGCCACCATAGCAACGTCTTTTGTAATCTCTCCTTTGCGACCGATTATTCTTACCACATCACCTTTGCCTTCGCCGGAATTGGCGAGAGGCGCATTTATTCCGATAAAATATGAGTCTGTCCGAGATATCTCAAGCTGAGTTTTATCGCGCGTCGGACCCAATACTCTAACATTTTTTAGACGATTTTTGGGGCCTACGACCTCGACGGTGAAATCGGAGGCAAATTCACCCTTTTGTGATAATCGGTTTCTAACCGGCATGTCATAAGTGCCGAATAATGTTTTTAAATCCTCTTTAGACAAGTGCATATGTCTTGCCGAAACTTCAATCGCAACTTTCATAATTTCCTTATTAAATTATTCCAACCTTTTTAATAAAGATATTCCCTTCATTTCTGGTGGAACATTGATACCAAAAAGCTCGAGAATGGTCGGGGCTACATCGGCCAAAGTTCCATCGGATTTTAATATGTCAGACAGCATATTTTGATTAGAAGCAAAATGATAATTAACATATTTTGCGTCACCGTGGATTAAAATAAAGGGAACGGGATTTATGGTGTGAACAATCTCTGTGTCACTGCCTGTTTCTGCCACTTTAATCATCTGCTCTGCGTTACCATGATCAGCGGTAATAATTAAAGTATAATTGTTTTCTCTGCATGCCTCAAAAACTTTCCCCACTTCAATATCTACCACATCTACTGCTTTAGCAGTCGCTCTTATATCGCCGGAATGTCCAAGAACATCCACATTAGCATAATTCGCTACAATAAAATGATATTTATTGCTTTTAATAGAGCCGACTATAGCAGAGGAAACCATCTCGGCAGACATCTCGGGCTTCGTAACATAGTCGCTAACATTAGGCGAAGGCACAATTTTCCACTCCTCTCCGGGATATGCCTCAAGCCTTCCTCCATCAAAGAAATATGTAACATGAGAGCTTTTTTCACTCTCAGCAATATGAATCTGTCTCAGATGGTTTTGAGAAACAATTTGAGACAGATTTGGTTCAACAGTCGGCCTTTTAAATACCACTTTGTAGCCATAGTTATATTCTTGAAAAAAATAATCAGTCAGTGTCGCTACATATAAATTATATAACTTTTTAAAATTCCAGCCAATTTTAAATTTGCCAATCAACGCCGCGCAAAGTTCTTGCATCCTATCAGCTCTGTGATTAAAAAATATCACGCTGTCAAAATCCGAAATTCTAGCTGTTGGTTTACGATTTTTGATAATTACAGTAGGGGGTATGTATTCATCTGTATATCCCTTTTCATAACTTTTTGAAATGATTTGTCTTGCCTCCAATCCGATATCTCCAACACCCTGCACAATAGCTTTATAAGCTAAATTTATCCTGTCGTAATGATTACCTTTATCCATGGCGTAATGTCTACCGGAGATTGTGGCTATTTCACCAATACCGATTTTTTTAATCATGTTCACCAAATTTCCGATGTGCAATATCGCATCGGTTGAGCCAGTATCGCGACCATCTGTGATAACATGTATAAAAACTTTTGATAAGTTTTCTTTTTTAGCAAAAGCCAAAAGAGCATACAAATGGTCAACATGCGAATGTATCCCCGCATTAGAAACCATTCCAACTAAATGTAATGCCGAATTATGTTGGCGACAATTATCTGCCGCTAACTTTAAGACCTTATTGTCAAGGTAACTGTTATCGGAAATTTTAGCATTGACATAATCCAAATTTGGCAAAACAAACTTTCCCGAAGATATTGCGCTATGGCCGATCTCTGAATTACCAATATATCCGGTTTTTGATATTGACCTATCATAAGCCTTAAGAATTTTATGAGGGTATGACCTCCATAAATTATTTATATTGCTCGGGTTATTCAAGCTTATTGCGTTGCCACCCCAAGCAGGGGACAAACCCCAACCATCAAGTATTAATAAAACGATTTTTTTATCCATGTTTGGCATAATAAATAATTTATTCTATCTTAATAAAATATTCGAAGAAGACATATCTTCTGGGATATTCAAATTAGCTAAACTTAAAAGCGTAGGAGCAATATCAGATAATCTGCCCGCAACTAGTTTGTTTTTATTTTTGTCTAGTCCTTTCTGAGCGATAATAAAGGGCACAGGATTTGTTGTATGCTCAGTAAAACCCTGACCAGTTGAGGGATTGACCATCTGTTCAGCATTGCCATGATCAGCACAAACTAATAATGTGCCGTTTTGATCAATTACTTTTTTAGCAATTACCCCCAAACAATGATCGGTAAATGTTACAGCTTGTATGGTCGCTTGTAAATTACCAGTATGGCCAACCATATCGGGATTAGCGAAGTTTGCAATAATTACGTCGTAAACTTTATCATTTAAAGCTCTAATTATTGTAGTTGCAATATGCTGTGCGCTCATTTTTGGAGTTAAATTATAAGTTTTTACTTTAGGGGAGGGGATCAGCTTCCAATTTTCACCAGAAAAAGGTTTATCCTTCCCTCCGTTAAAAAAATATGTCACATGAGCATATTTTTCTGTTTCTGCAATGTGCAACTGTTTAATATTGTTATTGGATAAAACTCTGGCAAGAGGCATTTCGATTTTGTCGGGCAAAAAAATGTGGCAGAGAGGCCAATCTCCATACTGTTGTTCATACATGGTAAAGGTATAAAATTTGATATTGTTCAATCTTTTTCTATCCGGCAACTCAGCTATGGTATCAGCTAAAAAGGCCATTGTTAGCTGTTTAACCCTATCGGGCCGAAAATTAAATAGAATTACGACATCGTTGTCACAAATTAATGATGCCTGCTGACTATTGTTGACTATTAATCTTGGCTCAATAAATTCATCCGTTATACCTTTTGCATAAGAATGTGAAAAAACTTGTCTGGCGCTTGCAGAATATTCAGCCTCGCCCTTAACCAGAGTGTTATATGCTCTCGAAGTCCGCCCCCATCTGTTATCTCTATCCATTGCATAATACCTGCCTATAACAGAGGCAATCTCACCCACACCCTTCTCTTTAATAAATCTTTCCACCTTATCAAGCATTTCTATACCACTCATAGGATTAGAGTCTCGGCCATCAGAGAACAAATGAATTTTTACTTTATTGAATTTTAGTTGAGAGGCGAGATTAATTAACGCAAAGAGGTGATTAATATGGCTATGCGTGCCAGCATCTGATAACAATCCAATAAAATGAACATAGGAATTTTGCTCTCTGGCGCAATTAAAAGCCTCGATCAAAGACGGTTTATTAAAAAATGCTCCGCTTTCAATATCTTTGTCTATAATTGTTTCGTCTTGAAAAACAATTTTACCAGCTCCAATATTTAGATGTCCGGCTTCGGAGTTACCAGCCGCGCCATCTGGCAAACCCACATCTTTACCACTTGCGGATAAGGTATTTGAGGGGAAATGTTGCCATAAATAATTAAAATTTGGTGTCTGAGACTGAGATATTGCATTTCCTCCCCACGAGGGAGCCACACCCCAACCATCTAATACCAAAAGAACATAAGGAGCGTTTTCCTTATTGTAAGTTGACATAGAAATATTTTTTTCTCTAACCTTCTGTATCAGCAAAACCCCTCCATATTACATAATTATTTTATGCTGTTTTGTAAATATATACAAGGGCTAACATTGAGAAAATTAATAATTAATGATACAATACCGAGAGATTATTTGCCTGCCGCGGTGGCGGAATTGGTAGACGCACAGGACTCAAAATCCTGCGATAGCGATATCATGAGAGTTCGAGTCTCTCCCGCGGCACCA
>CAZLCL010000021.1:0-15038 GCA_964558315.1 uncultured Candidatus Saccharibacteria bacterium | reverse complement strand
TTAACAACATCCCAAGACGGAGACAACTTGTTTAAAAAAGGGGTACTTGACATTGGGGTTAGTCCCGGCACAATAACAAAATGGTGCAGGAAAGCCCCAAGTGATAATCGTTGTGTGATACCTACTCTAAGCTCCAGACCGCACCATTCACCTAATAGAATACCAGATGATATAAAATGGGCAATAATTAACGAGAGGATAAAGATAAAGAGATGCGGAAGTGTTATTCATAGATCGCTCGAGAATAAAGGTATTAAAGTAAGCTTATCTACAGTGAACAAAACACTTAAGAGATCAGGATTAATCAAGGAACGAAGTAAGTGGAAAAGATGGCACAGAACCATAGATAGGCCGCTACCAGAGCATCCGGGAGACTTAGTTCAGATAGATACAATACACCTAGTGCCGGATATCTTTAAACAGAATCTAACTAGAATATATATCTACACACTGATAGATGTAAACAGCAGATGGGCATATGCTGAAGCATATGAGAAAGCTAATACACATATCTCGCTATACTTCCTAAAAAAAGCCCAAATACTAGCACTGTTTAAATTCAACTGTATTCAGACGGATCATGGTCCAGAGTTTGGGACTTACTTCACTGAGAATTCCAAGATTAAACATAGGCATATCAGGGTAAGAAAACCCAATGATAATGCTCACTTAGAGAGATTCAATAGAACTATACAAGAGGAATGCCTTAAATACCCCACAGACAATATTAAGCTAATCAACAAATGGCTAAAACAATATCTAAAACACTACAACAACCAAAGACTTCACATGGGCATCAACTATCTAACCCCGATGCAGAAATTAAACAACCACCAAGAGACAAAACTAGCTCAAGTGTTTCCAAGGTCTTGACGATTGAACGATTTATATTATAATAAAAATATAAATGATAAAGTCACAAAAACAGCTACCTACGCACGAGCATTTTATCTTAGGCGGTTGTTAATAAAAGCAAAAGATATCTTAAAAATATTTGCTCTTATATATGAAAAATATATTTACAACAAAATTTGTTGTTATTACTACAGCATTCTTTTTTGTGGTAAGTGCTTTTACTAATTTGTCTTTTGTTAAAGCTGATTCTGCAGATGTAGAGTGGGCGAAATCAACGGTCGTTGGGCCCGCTACTTCATATTTTTACTCTGTTACAACCGACACTTCCGGCAATGTCTATGCCGCTGGATATATTTCTAACACCGGTCAATTTAGTTTTGGTAACGATGTTACAGTAAGCGGAGGTTTCTCCCAAAATAATGCGGTTGTTGTAAAATATAACTCCTCCGGCGAGGCGCAGTGGGCAAAATCAACGGTAGTCGCACAAGCCCTTTCATACTATTATTCTGTTGCAACCGATTCTTCCGGCAATGTCTATGCCGCAGGTTTTATTTACGGCACCGATCAATTTGATTTTGGTAATGGAGTAACGGTAAGTGGGGGTTATGGAGATAAAAACATTTTAATTGTAAAATATAACTCCTCCGGCGAGGCGCAGTGGGCAAGATCTGTTGCGACTGAATCAGGGAGTTCTTACTATTACTCTACAGCAACCGATTCTTCCGGCAATGTTTATGCTGTTGGAAATATTTACGGATCGGGGCAATTTAGTTTTGGTAATGATGTTACAGCTAGCGGTGGTCATAGTGAAGGAGTCAACATAATAATTGCAAAATATAGCTCATCTGGCGAGGCGCAGTGGGCAAGATCAACGGTAGTCGGGCCTGCTGTTTCGGGTTTTTATTCAGTCACTGTCGGTGCCGACAATAGTGTCTATGCTGTTGGATATATTACTGGCGCAGAACAATTTAGTTTTGGCAATGATGTTACAGTTAGTGGAGGTTACAGCGGAGGCGTAAATTTATTAGCTATTAAATATAGCTCATCTGGCGAGGCGCAGTGGGCAAGATCAACGGTAGTCGGGCCTAGCAGTTCATATCTTTATTCGATTGCAACTGATATCTCTGGTAATGTCTATACTGCCGGATATATGTATGGTAATAGCCAATTTAGTTTTGGCAATGACGTTACAGTTAGTAGCGGATACAATGGGAATAATATCTTAGTGCTTTGTTATAGCTCATCTGGCGAGGCGCAGTGGGCAAGATCAACGGTAGTCGGGCCTAGCAGTTCATATCTTTATTCGATTGCAACTGATATCTCTGGTAATGTCTATACTGCCGGATATATGTATGGTAATAGCCAATTTAGTTTTGGCAATGACGTTACAGTTAGTAGCGGATACAATGGGAATAATATCTTAGTGCTTTGTTATAGCTCATCTGGCGAGGCGCAGTGGGCAAGATCAACGGTAACAGCCCCAAACCAATCAAGGATTAATTCAATTTCTGTTACTTCTTCCGGGGATATTTACACTGCCGGTTTTTTAATTGGCAACGGTCAATACGATTTCGGAGACAGCGTTACATTAAATGGTGGCTATACCAGCACCAACGCTTTACTAATAAATTATTACAATGAAATCATCGTCCCCGATCCAACGCCAGAAGACCCACCACTCGATACCACCCCTCCGGTATTTAGTGATTTTTATGAGGGAGAAAACGGCATCAATATATTGGAAAATCAATTAATTAGCTCTAATCCATATATAATAAAAACCAAGCCAAGTGATGAAAATGGTATAAGCAAGGTCGAATTTTATATTGACGACAACTTAATTTGCACAGACACTACCCCCGATTCTCTCGCCTTTTACTCCTGTGATTGGGATACAAGTGAATATCACTCTATTGTAAAAATTATCGCTTATGATCCCTCAAATAATAGCTCTCAAATTATTCGCAACACCATAGTTGACCCCAGTTTATATTTAATTGAATTGCCGAAAACGGGAAAACAATAATCTTTTAGCAATCACTTAAACTAAGAGAAATCCTTGACCAATGGAATTTTTTTTAAGATAATAGATATATCGAAAAATTGATACGTATGCTGGTTTAATGGAGGGAAATAAATGCCACTTCCCACATGGGATGTATTTATTGTGATAGCCTTTGTTTTGAGTGTGGCTTATGGTTTTATATTGCGTCGCGAAAAGACCATTACTGTTTTGTGTTCTACATATATTGGTATTGTTGTAGCCTCAAATTTCTCTACTTATCTGTTTGAGCTATTTAACGGAGATAAATTTATCGCTGGGCAAATTTGGATTAAATCTAATGCCTCTCTGGCGACTATTTCGATTTCTTTATTATTAATAACCAGTTTTTTCATTTCTGGCGCTATAAATTCTACCAGTAGTAAAACTGGGGATATTTCACCATTTGAAATATTTATTTACAGCGCGTTGAATATGGCCTTAATTATTAGTTCGGTTATTGGCTTTCTTCCCTCTGCTACCAGAGAATCCATGTTGATTGCTTCTAAATCGGCATCAATCATTTACAGTTATAGGGCAGTATGGGTAATATTGCCCCCAATAGCATTAATTTTTCTAAATTTTAAGAGGAAATAAATGATTGCTTTAAGATGGCTAATTAACATTTTGATATTGATATTAGTTGCCAATCTCATACCCGGAGTGAATTTTAGCTCTTTTTGGTCTGTATTGGTTACTTCGATAATTTTTGGATTAATAAACGCAGTAATTAGGCCTTTTATGATATTAATAACTTTGCCCATAAATATTATTACCTTTGGCCTATTTACACTATTGATCAACACATTAATGATATGGTTAACATCAACAATTGTAAAAGGTTTTGAAATAGACAATTTGACTTCGGCTTTTTGGGCGGCGCTTATTTATTGGCTATTTGTGACTATTATTAATTATTTTGAAAAGCCCCGAATAAAAGTGATAACTTGATTGACTATCAAGAATTTTTTGTATATAATCTTTAATGTTGATTTTTACACTATTTATTATGGATCGTTAGCTCAATGGTAGAGCAGTGGCCTTTTAAGCCATTGGTTCTGGGTTCGAGTCCCAGGCGATCCACCAAATTTAATATATTACTTTTAGGCTCTAACGCTATAGAGTCTTTTTTATTTATAAAGACTTAAATACGAAAACATTCAGAGGACACACCCTTACGTGCGGAAACAAACTACCTCCAAAGGCGGTCGGGAAAGTTTGCGCTCAAGTAGTTTGAGCCCACGTTTTTAATGTGCTTAATACAAATGAAGTTTGATTTCTATGGGGTTGAGCCCACACTTTAGTGTGTATGATACAAATGAAGTTTGTGCTCTAAAACAAGTTTTAAATTCGGGTTAAAACGCATTGACATAATATTATAATCATTCATAATAAAGGCGTCTGTGCGTGCTAACGCACTAGCAAAGTGAAAGGCAAACCGAAGGGGGAATCACTCGTGGATCGACAACTGGAGAAGAACTGTCAGATTCTAAACAGATATGTTGAGCTGTTTAGAATCTCCGAAAACCCAGGGCTGATAGCTGTAATGATGTTCTGCCTTCTTAAGTGCGGCAAGGAGGTGAGATTCATCGTTTCGGACAGCTTCAGCCATGAATTGGAATGTTACTCCGTGAGAATCAGGTCGTTGGGGCTGGCAGAGGCGGTAAGGCCCTACCTACAAGGCGAATACCAACATATCTTCTTCGAAAGGACGATCGCAAGTCGAATCATTTTCTTGCCTCCTGATAAGCTAAAGACCATGGCCAGAGAGATTGATCTCGCCAAAAACGAGATCACAAAACTCCCCACCGACTCGAACAGAAGAGTCAAGTTCGACGATTTGGTTAGCCGTCTTTGCCGCTTAGCAGTTACTAGCGGTTCGGATGCATCAACATAGCGGCCATCACACAACCACGCAGGACGAACCGCTCCGAGCCGCAATCGGCAAGGAGCACATCTTACATTAACTGTGCCTTAGCACTTTTGAAAATACATCACTGGGTATATTAACCTTACCAAATGTTTTCATTTTTCTCTTACCCTTTTTTTGTTTATCAAGAAGTTTATTTTTTCGGCTAACATCACCCCCATAAAGACCGGCTGTGACATCTTTTCTTAAAGCAGAGATCCGATTAGAGGCAATTATTTGCGAACCAACAGCCGCTTGAATCTTTATCTCAAAATTTTGTCTTGGTATTAACTCTTTTAAACGATCAACAATTCTACGGGCTGAGTCTTGTGCCTTTGCCATATGCACTATAAAACTAAAAGCATCAATTTTGTCGTCAGCAACAATAATATCAATTTTTTGAAGCTTAGCTGAGCGATAATCATTTATCTCATAATTCATCGAAGCATAACCAGATGAAATACTTTTAAGCTGGTCATAATAGTCAATAATCATTTCATTAACAGGTATTATATATTTGAGTAATGCTCTGTCGGAATCCAAATATTCTGTGTTTTGGTATATACCACGCTTAACCCTAGTTAGCTCCATTATATTGCCGATATATTCTTTAGGAGTAATAATCTCCAAATTGGCCCAAGGCTCAAAAATTTCTTTATATTCCGAAGGGTTAGGCAGATCAGTTGCCCTTTCTATAATCAACTCCTGACCGTTATTTTTTACAATCTTATAAGCAACAGTAGGGCTAGTAACAACTAAATCCAGATTGAATTCGCGTTCCAACCTCTCTCTCACAATATCCATATGAAGCAAACCCAAAAAACCGCAACGAAAACCATGCCCTAAAGCATCAGAGCATTCTGGTTCGTAATTTAATGAAGCATCATTAAGTTTTAGCTTTTCAATCGCCTCTTTAAGTGACGGATATTGGTCGCTTTCATTGCAAAAAATTGAGGCAAAAACAAATGGTTTAACCTTTTGATAGCCAGATAGGGGAGAGTCAGCAAAATTTTTTTTAAGAGTAACAGTGTCACCAACTGCGGCTTCGGCGACATTTCGGAATCCGGTCACAATATAGCCGATTTCTCCAGCCGATAGGGGAGAGTGCGGGAAAAATTTTGGCTTAAAGACTCCAACCTCTTCTGCCCTGCTCGAGGATTTAGTCTCCATTAAAACTATTTCGTCTTCTTTTTCAATCTTTCCATCAAAGAATCTAACGTAAGCCACCACCCCGCGATAGGGATCATAGTTGGAATCAAAAATTAATGCTCTAGTTGGTTTGTTTATATCGCCTTTCGGGGGAGCAATTTTTTCGATAACCTCCGTTAATATATTATCTACTCCCTGTCCCGTTTTTCCTGAGGCCAGCAAAATGTCATCTTCGTTGCAACCGAGTAAACGCTTAATCTCCTCTTTTGTTTCAGTAATTCGCGCCGCAGGAAGATCAATTTTATTTATAACCGGAATAATTGTCAGATCATGTTCTAAGGCCGCATACAAAGTTGATAAAGTTTGGGCCTCCACCCCTTGAGTGGCATCAACTAATAAAATCGCCCCTTCGACTGCGGCTAAGGATCTCGAAACTTCGTAAGAAAAATCAATATGACCGGGTGTGTCAATTAAATTTAATATATACCCCTGATATTGCATTCTAACAGGAGTTAATTTAATCGTAATACCTCTTTCGCGCTCCAAATCCATTTGGTCGAGCATCTGAGCTTTCATTTGACGCTGTTCAACTGTATTAGTTATTTCTAGCATACGATCAGCTAAAGTGGATTTGCCATGATCTATATGGGCGATAATACAAAAATTTCGGATTTTTATTTGATCCATAAAATAAATTTAGCACAATATTATAAATAAATCGAGTTATCTCGCAGAAAACAATCGAGCAAAAAAACCTTTGGGTTTTTTTACTTTGATTCCCTTATTAAGCTCCGCAATCTTTTTCGAAGAATATACTAAACTTTTTTCGTAAATTTCAGACATCTTATCAAAATGATACCACTTATACTCTTCTATGGGGGGTGAATAAATAAAGTCAGCATAATCGAGTTGTCGTTTCTCCATTTTGCACAACACAATTTCTAAGGCTCGGCTAGCAATTTGCGCTCGGCTGATGTGATGACTATTGTCAATTTTTTTATAACCACTTAAAGACGATGCGATAATAAAATCGCATTTTTCATCACGCAAAATATCGGTCGGTAAATTGTTAGTCACACCCCCATCGCAAAGTCGGCGACCATTAATCTCGACACATGGGAAAACTCCAGGGTAAGCAGAAGAAGCCATAATTGCTTTAACTAAATTACCGTTAGAAATATAATAAGCTTCTCCACTGTTAATATCCGTAGCAGTAATAATCAGTTTTTTATGTAAATTATCAAAATTTCTATCCAAAACAATTGTCGCCAAGATCTCTTCAACTCGCTTAATAAACGTATCTGGGCTTAAACTCATTAATATTCTTTTTTTTGAAAATATTTTTTTCTCCTCAGTCTTTGCCAAAAATTCTTTTATGGCTGGTATCCCGCCGCTTGCATACAAACCACCAATTATGGCTCCAGCCGAAGATCCAGCCACAATATCAACATTAATATTTGATTTCTCAATCTGCTCAAGGAGAGCCAAGTGAGCAATACCGAGCGCTCCGCCACCACCAAGCGCCAAACCGATTTTCATATTCTTAGCTCCTTTAATATTTTTAAATTATCCACGTCGCTTGCGCCTTTATTGCCTGGAGTTTCGATAATACCGGGTAATTTTTTTAAAAAATGATGATTTACAATATTTCGAAATGCCTCAAGGCCTATAAAACCATGCCCGATATCGGCATGTCTGTCCTTTTTAGAATTGAGCTCTACCGCTGAATCATTTAAATGAAGGCATATCAGCCTATCTAAATCAATATATTTATTAAACTCTTCCAAGGTTTCCTCCATTCCGTCTTGAGTCGCTAAGTTATAACCGGAAGCAAAAGCGTGAGCTGTATCTAGCGTTACTTTTAAACGGTTTGACCCCACAGCTTTAATAATTTGAGCTAATTCCTCAAATTTATCTCCGATTACATTACCGGCACCAGCGGAGTTCTCGAGTATTAGTGACTGGGATTTGGGCGTTGCGGCTAAAATCTTTTCTATAGCCGATGTGATTTTTGTCAGCACCTCTGGAAATGACTTTCCCTTAGTGGATCCAACGTGAAAATTGACTCCAATGCCTCCGAATTTATCGGATTTTTGCATGTCATCAATTAACGACTTGATAGAGGCTTTATAATAAAAGGGATTATCGCTTGCTAAATTAATTAGATAAATGCTGTGAACCACAATCGGCGATATCTTGATTCTGGAATTTAACTCTTTAAATTTATCTATCTCTTCCTGCCTAATGATAGTTGGATTCCAGCGCTGTGGAGCATTACAAAAAATCTGCATACACTCACAGCCAATATCGGCAGCGCGGTTCACTGCTTCAGAAAAAGGTTCTCTAGTTGAAACATGCGCACCAAGTTTCATAGAAATTTTAAATCTTAATATCCAATTCCCAAACAAATCCGTAATCTAAAAAATATCAAAAAATCATAATATTATTTTATCTTTGATAGGTCGCCATTAATAACAATTGGTTTCATAGCAATAATCTCCGAGGTATAAATCATATCTGGTATCGGATTCAGCAAAAATATCTTTTCATTCAAAACATGAGCAAAACCCATCTCTAAAAATGTATTGCCTCCGATATAATTATCAATACCATTCTTATCATAATTTAATACTATGATACCATCAGCACCTTGCATTGCTCGCCAAAATTCTCGTATTGCATCTTTGTTTATTTTTTGATAAATTTTTAATTTTTCTTTTTCTTCATCGTTCTTACCGCTAAAACCTTTATGTAAATCAGTTAAAAAAGCATTGTGTCCAAGTTTTGCTAGTTTGCACTTAGTTTCTAGCATTTTTTCAGCAAATTGCATACTCCCGACTATTCCGATTTTCATTTCCAAAACCTTTCAAATTTTACATGTAAATTACTTAGATCCATTATAGCATAATATCCCATATATGCTCCGGCTAATTTTATTACTTTAGTGGAACCTAAATAACCAATTCCCCAAGTATGATGAATGTGACCACAAATATGAACCAGTGGCGCGTCTGATAAACTAAGTTTAGTATTATTAGATCTCTTTATTGTTTTATTATTAATAGTTGCTTCACTCCTAGTAGTATCAACAGAGTCAACGTCTCCTACGTTGTCCTCCTTTAGGCATACGCTTGGTTGGTCAAATTTCTCATAATGACTTATACCCGGTGGAGGGACATGTGAGATAAAAATACTACCGGCTATCGCTTTTTTATCCACACTTCGCTCGCCTTGATACTGCCCAGCCCAAGAGGCGGGGGAACCGCCGACTCCCGTGAAACATCTATCTCCAAATTGAGAAACCACTCCCTCTAAAGATTTAATCTTTGCATTTAGTTTGTAGTAAGCCCGTCCGAAATCATTATTACCCGGAACCCATAATAATTTTACATTACAGCTTTCTATCAACCACAAAAATTCATCAACAAAACCAACTGGCTCGCCCATGTCAACCAAATCACCTGCAAATATTATTGCAGATATTTTTTTATTACGAATCAGTTTAAAAATTGAGTCTAATGCCTTATATGAGTTATGTATGTCGGATACCAATAATGATTTCATTGAATTTTTTTAAAAACTTCAATAAATAATTTATCGGATGTTGTATGAGCACTTATTACTTCTAAATTTTGGTCATAAAGTTCTCGAGTTTTCATCAATCTTGAAAGATAATCGTTAATATTATTTTTCACAATTTTGGGTAAGGTAATTGATCCGCTAGCGACTTCGTCTAATATTAAAATAAACTTGCCAAGATCAACTTTTGGTCTCACTACTACGCTAATCGGTAAAGAAATTAATCGATCGCTAGTCTTCCCCGTAATAATTATACCTCTTTCATCAATTTCGAGTCTAGATCTTTTTAAGGGGAAATCGGCATCTGCCAAACCGATATAGTTTGCCACTTGCACTTCGGAATATTCAAGTAGAATAGTTTCACCCGTTTGCATATTTTGAGTTTTGGAGACAAAGTCATCTTTAATGTCACTCTGTGAGATATTTTTATTTTCTACAATATAATCAATTCCACTTTTGGTATAATTTTTAATATAAAACAACAACAATACCAATAACACGAATATTATTAGCAATAATACTATAATCGAAAAAATTGAACAGCTGTTTTTCTTGCTTTTTTTATCAATCTCTTGATAAAATTCTTTTTCTTTTAAGTTTTTATGAGACTGAGAACTATCTTCCGGTATATCCAAAACACCTTTTATAGAATTTTTTATTTTACCAATTTTATTTAAATCATATTTATCGTTCATGCTATTTTCTTCTTTTTAACACCCACTTTAACTCTTGCATCTTTAGCACTCGAGATAAAATAATATAAATCACAATTGCCACTAAAGCAGATAGCAATGTCTGAGTAAATACACCTTTAAATGTATTCATATTAACCAGATCATCAAAACGATGTTTAGAATATTGCAAAAATATTGCCATTATTAATGATATACATATAATTTTAGACAGTGCAATAATAATATTTTTGTCTGTTTTATAACAAGATATTTTTAACATACTCAAATACAAAATTGCGGCATTCAAATAACTTGAGACCCCGTAAGCAATAGCTAAACCGGATACCGAATAAATGGGAGCCATAATTACAGCCGCTGTTATTCCGATAATGGCTGAAATAATTCCGGCATACATTGGAGTTTTGGTATCTTTTACAGCATAAAAAGCTCTAGCGAATAACGGGATTAAACCTTGAGGTAGTAGCGAGAGAGAAAAATAACCTAAAGTTGCGGCGGTTGCAGAGGTATCATTCCAAGCAAAATAGCCAGATCCTAAAATTAATCTTACAATTTGTGCCCGTAGTAAAAACATACCTAAAGATAATGGTATTAATATGTATGATATTGTCCTAATAGTTTTATTAAGATAGCGACAAAATTTTTCATGCTCAGATTTAGATACTGCCAAGGTTAGTGTTGGAAAGATTGCCGTTGCCATTGAACTACCGAATACCACCGTTGGAACAGTTTGAATGTTATTAGCAAAATTAAAGGCGGCAATCGAGCCCGCAGTTAGATAAGAAGCAATCGAGGTATAAACTAGCAATAATATTTGATTTACCCCTAAACCTATAGTTCTCGGAAGCATCAACATAAATATTTTTCTGACAGATCTATTTTTGAAATCAACGATTAATTGGTAACGAAAACCAAGTTTATAAATACTCGGGACTTGAATTAACAGATGTAAGAAGGATCCGATAACCACAAAGTATGCCACTCCTTTTACTCCATAATTTTTAGCTGTAAGAACAATACCTGTAATTATCGAAATATTGTATATCAAAGGGGCAAAAGAATATACCATAAAACGATTGAAAGAGTTCAAAACACCAGAAATTATATATGAAATGGAGAAGAATATTGGGGTTAACATTAATATTCTAGAAAGCTCTACAGTTTGCTTCATTTTATCAGAAGAAAAATCCGGAACCACCAAATGAACTAAATAGGGCATAAAGATATAAACCAAAACTGCCGAGACTATCATGGCCAGAACAGCAATATTGATTAATGAATTGACGACATACCAACCGGTAGACAATTCTCCTTTAGCTTTAAAATCTGAAAATACCGGAACCAAAGCTGAAGATATCGCTCCTAGAACTAGAAAATTAAAAATTAAATCGGGTATCCGAAAAGAAGCAAAATAAATATCTAGGCTAGTTGTCTCTATATAGCGAGCTAAAAGATGATCTCTTGCCAAACCAAGAACATTGCTTAGAGCCAATGTAAAAATTAAAATATAACTTGCGGCCCTGACAGAGTTTTCCGAATGAAGCAATTTTGATATTCTATCTACCATTTTTTATTTTTGGTTTTTCTTCTTTAATAATCTGAGCAAATTCCTCTTCCGAAATAGTTTCTTCTTTTAGTAATCTTTTTGATAATTCCTCAATATCATTTTTATGTTTAAGAATGATGCTCTTTGCCTCATTTTTTGACGAAGCAATAATTCCAGAAACCTCTTTATCAATCATCGAAGCTACCTCTTCGCTATAGTTGCGATGTTCAGCCAAATCTTTACCTAAAAATGGCAAACTATCGCTATGACCATAAGTTTGGGCACCCAGTTTTTCACTCATACCAAATTCTACCACCATTCTGCGAGCAATGCTTGTAGCTCTCTTTAAATCGTTTTGTGCACCGGTAGTAATAAAATCAACTCCGAAAAACTCTTCTTCTGCTACTCTGCCAGCTAATAATGATGCGATTTCGTCAATAAACTTAGCCTTAGTTTCGAGACGTTTATCCTCACGAGGCATATTCCAAGTAAAGCCCAGCGCCATGCCTCGTGCAACAATTGATATTTTATGGACAGGATCAGCATTTGGTAAAAAGTGGCTCACCACAGCGTGGCCAGATTCATGGATAGCAGTAATCTCTTTCTCTTTCTCTGATAAAATTCTGCTTCTTCTTTCTGGGCCAAGCATTACTTTCTCAATGGCTTCTTCAAAATCTTTTCCTAAAACAGTTTTTCTATCCGCCCTAGCCGCTAGAATTGCCGCTTCATTAGCCAAATTCCTTAAATCAGCCCCAGAAAAACCGGCAGTAGTAGAGGCAATTTTATTCAAATTTATATCCCTTTCAATAGGTTTATTTTTGGTATGAACTTTTAATATTTCCAATCTTTCGACTTTATCGGGAAGATCTATCACTACCTGTCTGTCAAAACGGCCAGGCCTTAACAGGGCAGGATCCAAAACATCAGGCCTATTTGTCGCCGCCATGACAATCACATTGTCTTTGGTATCAAAACCATCCATCTCAACTAAAATCTGATTTAAGGTTTGCTCCCTTTCATCGTGGCTACCACCCAATCCACTGCCGCGTTGTCTGCCGATGGCATCTAACTCATCAACAAATATTATGGCCGGAGCATTTCTTTTGGCTTTAGTAAAAAGATCTCTGACTCTTGACGCACCGACCCCGACGAACATTTCAACAAATTCAGAAGCGGAGATCGAGAAAAAGGGAACACCTGCTTCTCCGGCAACAGCTTTGGCTAATAGTGTCTTACCTGTGCCAGGGGGGCCAACTAATAATACTCCTTTAGGAATTTCAGCTCCAAGCTCTCTAAATTTTTTGGGCGATTTTAAAAACTCAACCACTTCGACCAGCTCTTGTTTTGGCTCAACCAAGCCGGCGACATCTTTAAAACTGGTTTTGGTGCCCATAGTTAATCTGGCGGCGGATTTTCCAAAACTCATCGCTTTACTGTTAGCTCCTTGTGCTCCTCTAAATAAAAACCAAAAAAATACGCCGATCAATAGAATCGGAAGTAGGGAACTTAACAAAGAAACCCAGACATAAGAAGATGATGAATCTTTAACGGTGATCTTTGTTTTGTCAGTTGTAATACCATATTGGTTAAGACCCACACCCGATTCTTTAACACTCTCATGAATTTGACCTTCTTGTAATTTAGCCGTAATTTTATCTTCATCGACAATAATCTCATCAACTTTTCCCTCCATAACCTCTGAAGCAATTTGCGACAAACTAACCTGCTCAGCCTTTTCCTCCGTTTGAGAGTAATAACTAACTACAGAAAAAATTATCAACACCGCAAAAATCATCCAAACCCAAAACGGATTATTTTTTCTTTGATTTACCATCATTCTCCTTTTATCGAATTTATTTTTTTGTATATATAGATTCTACCACTTTTGAACTCAAAACGTAAAGAATGGGGGAGTGGTAGTTTTTTTCCACTGATATTATTATTAATGATATTTACCATATTATTAATATGCTTATTGGAAATATCTTTTGCACCACCCAGGCGATTTAAACAATATAATAATAAATGTGTTTTTAATCTGTCATCCACTTTTAGCCACTCTTCTTTTGAAATAATACATGCATCGATTTCCTCTAACACAATCGAGTCAAATATCTTTTGCACAGTATTTTCAATAAATTGATAATCCCTTGACAACTGCTCTGCGGAGCGAGAGATTGTTTCAACGATATTATTATTATGTTTTTTTAAGGCTGGTATTAATTTATTCCTAATCTCGTTTCTGAGAAATCTGTTGTCATAATTACTCTTATCTATACGAAATTTTAAATTATTCTCTTTTAAGTATTGAACAATCTCGGGACGCGAAATGTGGAGTAGGGGACGGATCAAAAAATCCCGCTGGGGAAGTATAGCAGACAAGCCTTTTAATCCAGAGCCTCTGATTGTCCTCATTAAGAATGTCTCGGCTAAATCATTGGAATTATGGCCTAAAACAATTTTTACATCTCCCCCACCCTTTTTTAAATAAATTTTTTGGAAAAAGGCGTAGCGAAGTTCTCTAGCAGTTTCCTCATTTGTAATTTTTTCCCCTATTTCTCTTCTTGCTAGCTCCAAGCTCAGTCCCCTATCGTCACAAATTTTTTTTACAAACGCTTCATCCTTATTGCTATCTTCCCCACGAATTCTATGATTATAGTGACATGCCGAAATTATGTAACCAAATTTTTGTTGTAATCGGCACATAATATCTAACAAACAAACGGAGTCCGGTCCCCCACTCAACGCTACAACTACCTCTTTACTTGACTCCAAAAGGTTGTTTTTGTCTATGTATAATGATACTTGGGATATAAGTTCTTTTTGGCTGATTTTATTATTCATAATAAAGTATAAAAGTTTAGTTATATTATCATATATTGCACAATTTTTCCACCTTCGTCACCAGCGCCTTGTATATCTAAGTTTTTTATTGTATTATAGTCAAGTGATAAATATTGCGGGGTGGAGCAATGGCAGCTCATCTGGCTCATAACCAGAAGGTTGGCGGTTCGAGTCCGTCCCCCGCTACCAAACTTTTAGAATTATAAATGATGAATATAAGGTTTTGTTCTGTTCCGAAGTTACGCATTGTTTATAGTTCATTTTTTTTATATTATAAGACAGGGTTTGCGAGAATAATTGATAAAATAGTATTCCGCCACAGACGGACAGGCATCTTCGCTACCCAGTTTGATATAATAAAATAGTATTCCATAATTTTAGATTTTTGTTTTTAAATTTTAAATTAGCTTTGGCAGGGTAGCT
>CAZLCL010000020.1:0-16010 GCA_964558315.1 uncultured Candidatus Saccharibacteria bacterium | reverse complement strand
TTTTGTGTTATCATTTTTAAGTCTGGCGCCATCGTCTAGAGGCTAGGACGCCGCCCTCTCACGGCGGTAACAGGGGTTCGATTCCCCTTGGCGCTACCATGAAAAGTGCATCACCGAGGTGATGCTTTTTTCATGGTAAGTATTTAGTGGCGAATCGAACCACGAAGGGGGTCGGGGAAACAGTTGTTTCCCCGTTGCAGGAAAATACTAAAAACCGTCGGTTTTTAGAGAGCGAGTTTACGAGCGAGTTCGATTCCCAGCCTCCCCTTGGCGCTACCAAAAAATCCTTCCAAATCATTGGAGGGATATTTTGGATAGTGGCTAATGGCAAATCGAACCACGAAGGGGGTTCCGCCAAAGGCGGACGGGCAGGGAGAACAGCTGGTCTCCCGACAGAGGAGGTTATTCGGAACCGCGGGTTCCGAAAAGCGAAACTTAGTGTAGCGCGTGAGATTCCCAGCCTCCCCTTGGCGCTACCATCCCACGTCGCCCGAAGGGCTATGCGGGATGGCCCGCGTAGGTTTACTAAAGTGGGGCATTTTATAAAACTGCCCAAAAATAATCTACTCGCAAAAAAACACTACCCCTTATTTGCCTTTCGCATTTCCCACAATTCTTATTGCATTATACATATTGCTTTATACATCATTCTTAATTCATTATTCTAAATTCTGTATTTTTCCCTTTCTTATCAATGTCAATCTGTGAATAAAATCAGTGGTGGTGCTCTCCTTATATCTCTACCCCATTATCATCTCGGCTATGACTGCACCAAATTTAGAAGCGGCGTCGGGGCCATTTGCAGTAATAATGTTGCCATCTACGGTAACGCTTTCACCTGTATAAGTTGCCCCGCCTTTTTCTAAATCTTCCCTAGCCCCTTGCCAAGCAGTCGCCTTTTTGCCGTTTAATACTCCAGCATTAGCTAGTATTGCTGGTGCCCAGCAAATAGCAGAGATTATTTTATTATTAGTCACAAAATCTTTTATTACTTTGTGTAAAAAGTCATCATGTAAATAACCCTGTATGCCAACTCCACCGATTAATACGATAGCGCTAAATTGCGCCGCGTCAATTTCGTCTAAAGTAAAATCTACCGAAACAGTCGTGCCGGTTACTCCTATGCAATCTTCATTGCTGTTGGCGGCAATTTTTATTGCAATGCCAGCCTCCCTTAAAACTTGAGATGTATCTAAATACTCCTCGTCTCTAAAATCATGATTAGCTAGTATTATTAAAGCATTATTATCTGTGCCCATTTGCCTGTCTCCTATTTATATATTTAAATGTTTTTATTATATCATTTAACAATTAAAAAATCCCCCGAATTGCGGTAAGCTTTCGAGGGATTTTTATTAAAAGCACAATACCCTGTCCCTATGAGCTAATCAACAGCGACAGGGCACAGGAGGCGCTTTTATCTTTTCCCCAAAGACAAAAATTGTCTTGGGGGAGAAATAAATCAATACCACCAGCTATAACGCTGGTGGTTTGAATTTCTAACCCGAGCTAACGCTCTACCTTAGAGTTGCAGTTGTGGTTGAGCGGATCGTCTACGTTCTTGAGTATTAATATAGGTCTTTATAGCTATCTCATTGATGCCGATGGTTGTTATGAAGTAGCCTCTGCACCAGAATGGACATTGTGGGATCTTCTTATTCTTTTTCTTGAACCAATAGCTTGATTTGGTTTTAAGAAGTCCGACAATGTATGATGCGGAATACTTGAGTGGAATAATAAGATAGAGGTGGATATGTTCATCACCAATGTGCAAAGCCTTAATTCGGACATGTTTCCAGCGGCAGATGAGCTTGAGTATTCTCTTCATCTCGGTTTTAATATATTTAGATACCAATACTTTGCCCCTGTATTTAGGGTTCCAAACTATGTGGTATTGGCAGAGGTAAGTACAATGCTCTAGATGGTAGAGCTTTGTAGTATTTGCCTCGCATAAAAAAATCACCTCCCTCCGTCCCAGGTTGGGTGGTGATTTTATTTTATCTCAATGTTTATTATTAATGCTAACGCTTCAAACGCACACACCTACTTACGCAGGTGGTTTACCTTCTAGGTACTCAAAAAGCCCGCCGAATAGGCGGGCTTTTTGAGTGTGGGGATGAAGCCGTACGCATTACATATATTTGAGACTCCAGCAGTGTGGGCTAGAAAATAGACCGAAAGAACACTTTCTTTTATCTGAGCAATCAGGTGAGGGGCTTTTCTGCAATACCAGCCTCCCTTAAAACTTGAGATATCTCTAAATACTCCTCATCTCTAAAATCATGGTTGGCCAATACAATCAGAGCAATATTGTCGCTTATTATAACGAATCTAATATTATTTTTCTTTGTCAAATTATATCATTTTGTTAGAATGATATTAAGATGTTTGCACAGTTATTATTTAATAGTTTAATTGCCGGAGCCATATATTCGCTTGCAACAGCAGGTTTTTCGGTTATTTACTCTGCCTGTAAATTTGTCCATTTCGCTCACGGAGCAATATTGATTTTTTCAGGATATTTTTTATATTTCTTTTTCTCTGTGCTTGGTTTTAATTTTTGGCTCTCTGCCATTCTGGCAATTTTTTTGACAACAATATTGGGTTATATCTCTAATTCGTTTTTATATAAACCGCTTCGAAAGAGGAAAGCTAGCCCCTCTATTTTACTTATATCCAGCATTGGTCTCATGACTCTTTTTGAAGCTAGTATATTGTTGCTATTTGGGGCAAATGTAAAAACAATCAATTTCTTTATTGCTAGGCAAGGCATTGAATTTTTTGGAGGGATAATTACTACCCTCCAATTGACAATTATCATGCTCTCGCTAATAATTTTTATCTTTTTATTTTTGTTTATCAAAAACACAAAAATCGGCAAAGCTATTAGAGCAGTTTCAGACAATAAAACTACAGCTGAAATTGTTGGCATTTCTACGGAAAAGATATATAGCACTTCGTTCTTGATCGGCTCATTTCTAGCCGGAGTCGGAGGAATCTTAATAGCTTTGGAACAAAATCTTGAGCCAAATATGGGAACTAGCCTCATGATTAAAGCCTTTGCGGCCGCCATAATAGGTGGGATTGGCAGCATACCAGGAGCAATAATTGGCGCTTTTTTGCTGGGCTTTGCGGAAAACTATAGTATTTGGTTCCTCCCCTCTGGCTATAAAGACGCTATAACATTTGTAATTTTGCTGATATTTTTACTTTTTCGCCCACAGGGAATAATTGCTATCAGAAAAGGAGCAGTAAATACATGAGTGCATATTTTATTCATCTTATGATTTTAGTGGGCATTTACGGAATATTATCATTGTCTCTTCAATTTGTAATAGGTTTTGGAGGTCTTTTAAATTTAGGGCATATTGCATTTTTTGCTATCGGTGCTTACGCTTCAGCCTTGTTAAATATGGCCGGTTGCCCATACTTGTTATGCTTGTTCATAGCAATATTATTGCCTACAGTATTGGCTTATATCATATCTAAAGCGACCGACAAACTTAAAGGGGATTATTTAGCTCTAGCTACTCTAGGCTTCTCTTTTGTGGTATTTTCTTTGGCCAATAACTGGACAAGTCTGACAAGAGGCCCTTTGGGCATACCCGGCATACCTAAACCCATTGTGCCTCCTTATCATATTGATACAAACGCAGAATATTTAATAATGGTAGCAATATTTACTATTTTTACTTATACCATTATTAAAATTATCTCCCTATCCCCCTTTGGCAAAACGTTGGAAGCAATTAGAGACAATGAAACCGAGGCAAAATCTTTAGGAAAAAATACCGCCGCCATAAAAGATATCGCTATCATTATCTCGGCAATGTTTGCCGGTCTTGCCGGGAGCCTATATGCTCACTATATTACTTATATTGATCCTGCTAGCTTTTCC
This sequence comes from uncultured Candidatus Saccharibacteria bacterium, assembly GCA_964558315.1. Classification (GTDB taxonomy): domain Bacteria; phylum Patescibacteriota; class UBA1384; order XYA2-FULL-43-10; family XYA2-FULL-43-10; genus MWCM01. Next base: position 12,112 of record CAZLCL010000020.1, on the reverse strand, counting down.
TTTTCTGATTTGATGCCAATTTTAGTCATAGTGATTCTGGGGGGCTTAGCTTCGCTAGAAGGAACATTATTCGCCACCATAATAATCGTTCTTATACCCGAAGCAGTGCGATTCATTGGATTGCCCTCATCTTTGCTCGGGCCAACACGACTTGCCATTTATTCATTATCATTAATAATAATATTGTTATTTTTACCTAAAGGTTTTGATGGAAAAATCGATCTCAAATAAAATTCTCGGTATATATGACCTGGCCAAATCTTTTGGCGGCATTAAGGCAGTTAACAACTGCTCTTTCAATGTTGAAAAGGGTAAAATTACCGCCTTGGTAGGACCTAACGGTAGCGGGAAGTCAACAGTTTTCAACCTCATCGCCGGTAATATCTCAGCCGATTCGGGTAGTATTTACCTGGAAAATCAAAATATCAGCCAAAAAAGCATCGAAAAAAGAGCCGCTTTGGGCATATCAAGGCTTTATCAGCAATCGCAAATATTTGACAACTTATCAGTGGCAGACAATTTGTTGTTGGCAATTGATAGAAACCCTTATCGTTTTACTCCTTGGGCGACAAATACATCAAAACAAATCGAGATGATTAAAACTAGGCTTGCAGAATTTAGCCTAGCAGAAATTATCTATAAAAAGTGCCACGATTTGAGTTATGGCCAAAAAAGAATTGTCGAAATTATTCGAACCTACATTTTTGAGCACAAAATTATGCTATTAGACGAACCGGTTGCCGGAATCGCACCTCATCTAAAGACTAAAATCGCCGATTTTTTGAAAAGTCTTGCCAGCAACGGAGAAAGTATTTTATTGATAGAACATGACATCGCATTTATCAAAAACTTGGCAGACACAGTAATTTTCATGGATGCGGGAAAGATAATTGCCGAAGGACATTCCCATCAAGTTTTTGCTCGAGAAGAAGTCATTAAGGCATACTTGGGCTAGCTCGAGACACTCCACATGAGCTTAAACCAGATTCTAAAAGCATCAGCGATATGTTTATTAACAATCACTGTTACTATGCTATCGTCAATCACACCCTCTCTGCCTTTGGTTAGAATAACTACATAATCTCCAAAAATATCAACAGATGCGGGCGTTGAATATTTTTGCGGTAAAGTTTTATACCGCGAATTTGGCATACCCTTAATTTTGCGATTATGTCTGGATACTTCAAAATCGTATAAAAAGCTAAATTTAATATTTTTCTTTTCCGCCTCAGCTCTAAAATTATCTAAAAATGATTTTAGCCGCAGATCGCCCCACAACCCTCCACCTCCAATTGTATATACATCTTCGCCTGTTTTGATAATTTCACGCATGTAATTTTTCCAGCCTTCAACCCCTTTGTATATATATACTTCATCATTATGCGGTTTTTGATGATACTTTTTGATTAAATCGGGCATGATACTATTCAGCACTGCAGTTTTTTCTGCCAGCATCTCTTTCAATTTATCGGGGGCCACTGCCTTATAATGATTTTCGTCTCCAGCTAAAATCTCCACAACCAAGCCTTTTTCTAAAAGCCTATTCATACAGTCGTATACATTACGGCGGTGAATCAAGGCTTTTTTTGATATCTCACTAACCGAAAGTTCACCATGCTCAATTAAAGTCTCATAGATTTGAGCTTCATTCTTTGATAGGCCTAATTGTATTAGAGATTCTGTGTTCATAATAATTGCATTGATATCTTTTTTCTCGTCCTATACTTACTATATCGGTGTTACGTTACTGTGGTAGTATTTGCCACTCGCTCGTTATATATTATACTACTCCGATGGTATCCTGTCAAGGGTTACCAGAACTTATTAAGCAAAGGAGTAAAAATGGAAAACAAGACAAAAATGTCTACAAAGGGCTGGCTTGTCCCGGCCGTGATTGCTTTAGTATTAATACTGCTGATTGTTGGAGCCTCGTTCTGGTCGAGAGCGAAAAGTCTTAAATCACAAACTGTTAAAATCGGTATTGTCACAGACTTATCAGGACCGGCTGCCTATTGGGGGGAATCAAGCCGAGCAGGAGCGGAGTTAGCAGAAAAAGAGCTTGAAGAACAAGGCTACAATGTAGATTTAATCTTCGAAGATTATCAACTCGAAGCACCTAAGGCTCTAAGCAGTGCACAAAAACTGGTGAATGTGGATAATGTAGATGCTGTGTATGCTGAGTTTAATTTAGCCGCAGCCAGCATTGGCTCATTCATTAAGGATAAGAATAAAATCTTCATCTACGATGCTTCTGTGACTTCTCCGCTTGAAGGTAACAATAATGCTTTTAAAACCTATCTGGATTTTCAAGCCGGCAATAAATTGGTAGCTGAAAAGTTTAAAGGCCAAGGTGTAGGAAAGATTGGCGTACTTAAAATGAATTTAGAACCTGGCGAACTGGGGCTTATAGGAGTAAAAGAAGTATACGGTAATAACGCTATCGTAGAATCGTATGATCTTGGCACAACAGATCTTAAAACCCAAGTGCTTAAGCTTAAAAATTCCGGGGTAGGGGCTATAATAAACGTCGCTGCCTTCGAAGGCGATACGCTTAACACACTCAAAGCCATGAAAGAGCTTGACTACAAAGTTCCCTTCGGTACAGTTGACGACAGTATTACTCAAAACGTGCTCGATACTTACAGGCCAGAGTTAGAGGGAGCCTACACCTTCGGTTTCTCCGAGGTTGATAAAGACTTCTCAGATAGATTAGCTTCTAAATCAGGCAAAAAGTTAGCTACCGAATATGGGGCAGCCATAACTTACACCCATATCAAACAGATCGTAAAATCTTTAGTAACTAACAAAATGGATGTTACTAAAGCTAGCCAAAGTATAGAGAATTCAAAAGCGGATTCTACCATAGGTTTTGAAAAATTCAACAACCGCATCGCTGACCTCAAAATGACTATAAAACAATACTAACCTATCTAGACAGAAGACAAGCAGAAGACAAATACTCAAAAAGTCCGCAGAATAGGCGGGCTTTTTGAGTATAGTGATAAAGCCGTACGCGTTACATACATTTAAACCTCCAGCAAGGTGGGCTGGAAAATAGACCAAAAGAACACTTCCCCTCATCTGAGCGATCAGGTGAGGAAAGTTTTTTTTGCAATGCCAGTCTCTCCTTAAAACTTGAGATGTATCTAAATACTCCTCGTCTCTAAAATCGTTATTGGCCAATACAATCAGAGTAATATTGTCGCTTACTATAACGAATCTAATATTATTTTTCTTGTTCATCTGCGTTTGACCGTGTAGTTTCTTCTCCCTTTCTACCTTTTCCCTTTTTACTTTATAAACTTTACGAACTTTCCCCTTTATGAACTTGATAAACTTTCTACTTTCTACTTTCTACTTTTTTACTCCCCCTCCCCTATCTGTGACTATTTGTGGAAAAGATCAGTGGTGGTGTTCTCATATTTTCAGCCTCTCTTCTAGCATCTCGTAGCTCTCCTCTCCTTTAAAGAGCCCGTATTTCTGCCAGACTTTCTCTCGTTCAATATATTTATGATCGTATAAATTATAATCATCTCGATATTTTTCCGGAGTGATATTAAACATAAAAGCATTTGCCCCGGCCAATAAGGCTTTGTGTCTTCCGCTCTCTGGATCAAGTGTTTCTAATGCGGTAGTCACCGGAATTTTGATCTCCGGCATTAAAAACCTAGCCGCAGCAATATAATTGAGCGTTAAGCGCAAGCGTTCACTGGCCGCTTGCGGTTGACCATTAGCAGGTAATATATTATTATTGTCATTCTGACCCGCCGAATCGGCGAGGGAAGAATCTTCCGAATTGTCTATGCTGCCGCTTACGCGGTGGTAGGATTCCTCGACTTCGTTAACACTACCCTCGGAATGACATTCATTTTGTGATTTGTGATTTGGAATTTGTTTCGGATTTCGATATTCGAGTTTCGGATTTATTGAAAGTAAACTTTGTCTACTTTCAATCCATGGCCCACTCGATAGCATCGGCACACCCAGTTTCTCAACCAATAGTAAATCATCTGCCAAATCGCCCACCGTTTGTCCGGGTAACCCTATTAGTCCCCCACTGGCTACATAATATCCAAGCTCTATTTGCATCTGCAGAGATTCGAGTCTGCTTTGTAAATCGTGGTTTGGATGCATTTGGCTGTATAGCCTCGGATTAGAGGTTTCAAAACGAAAAAGTGAGCCACTTGCCCCCGCTTCGAATGCTCGACGATAAAAATCTTTTGATCTTTCTCCCACCGAAATAAAGATAAAAACCCTTAAATTATTTTTGATCTTATTTATCAACGCCACAAGATCATCATCGCTGTAGTAATCATCCTCCCCGCTTTGCAAAACAACTAATTTATAACCCTCATTCTCAACAGCTTTTTTTACAGCCTTATATATCTCCTCCAAATTCATACGATAACGTCGTATTTTAGCTTTGCTCCCAATACCACAATAAAGACAGTAATTCTTACAATAGTTAGAAAATTCTACAATACCATGTATGCAAACAAAGTCTTTAATTATGTCCTTGCGCAAAACATTAGCCTCACTATAAAACGCCTCAAGGTTATTTGCGCCTTTTAGTTCAAGCAGATATTCAAGATCGTTTTTAGTTAGTAGCGAGTAGCCAGTAGCGAGTAGGCTTTTATTCTGAGTGTTTTGCGAAGAATCTACCAAATTAATATGAATATCACTCCCATTTCGATCTTTTGAAGCTACGAGTGATGCGGTCGATTTCTCTAGATGAGATTCGTATCGTGGTTTGGAATTTGGAATTTTATTAGAAATTAGAAATTGGGATTTAATAATTTTTTCGCTGATCTTTGTGTGCCCACCATTTCTAATTTTGTAAACAATCTTTTTATATCTCAGCGGTAGAGAAACGATATCTACTGGCTGGTAGTTATCTTCTAAAAGCTCAATAATCTCACGTGCCTCCTGCTCATCTATAAGTCTTACTGCGCGATTTGTAGCATAAAGCACCCAATCCCCCACTTTGGCATCAATAACTATTCCAAGCTCTATCTGCTCGGTTCTAGAACCATTTGTTACAGTTGCCAGTCCATTTTTTATAGCTTTAATTTTGCCGGGTATCGTTAAACACATGGTTTAGTAAAAAGTTTATCAAGTTGTAAAGTTTATAAAGTAGAAGAGGTAGCAAATTATTAAGTAGAAAGTTCGTAAAGTTTATCAAGTTAATAAAGCATAAAAACAGGGGTGAGTTAAAAGTATGTCAAGCTGTAAAGTTTATAAAGTTGGGAATTGTTATAAAGTCTTAATAAAACCAGACAACATTCTTGAAATTTCGACAGTTTCGCCATATATTTCATCAAATTCAATGCAAGTGATGTAACCGAGTTTTTGTGCAATATATATCATTGATCTAACTTCGCCACAAGATCCTTTTGATATATATAGAAAATGCTTAAAATCTTTATTTGTTCTTCTTTCGTAGCCCTCAGCAATATTATTCATAATTGAGATAGTGGCGCGAATGATTTGGTCTCGAAAATTAAAATCTTTGCTATTTCCAAACATTTTGTAGATTAGCAAAACCAATTCCTGAGATTTCTGCCATACTATTATGTCTTCGAATCTTTCAATTTTCATCCTTCTTCACTTTTCCTGTTTTGCTAACTTGATAAACTTTCTACTTTATGAACTTGATGAACTTTTTACTTGATGAACTTTCTACTTTATGAACTTTCTACTTTACGAACTGCCTTACCCCCTCCGGTTTATCGGGGTTTAGCCCCTTAGCCATCGCCAACTCATAAGCTAATAATTGTGCAGGCACAATTGAGATGATAGGCGAATACAAATAATCATCCATTATTGAGAAGTGTTTATCATAATTAAAACTATTTTCTGCGCTGATGCCAATCACAAAGGCGCTATTATGTTTAATTTCCGTTATAACCTGATGCAACTCCTCCTCGCTATCTATATCAGACACAAATACAATCACAGGTGTATTTTTTTCAACTAATGAGCTTGGGCCATGCCTAAATTCCGGTCCAGAATAACCCTCTGCGGGTATATGGCAACACTCTTTTATTTTTAAGGCTGTCTCATAAGCGTTGGCAAGCCCGATACTATGCCCCAATACAAACATCAATTCACTTCTATGCAATCTATCTGCTAATAATTTTATATCATCGTGTTCTATGCTAATAATTTTTTCTATTTCTGAGGCAATATTTTCTATTTGGCCAGCAAAATGATCAGTAGCTTTAATTTTGTCGCTCAATAAGGCAAATACAGCCATTGCGGCAGTATAGCCTTTTGTGTTTGGAATAGCGTTAGTTTCACCCAACATTAAGTCTATCATTATATCTGACTCCTTGGCCAAAGTCGATTTAGGATTATTTGTTATGGAAACAATTTTCGATTTTTGATTTTTGATTTTTGGTATTATTTCTAGCGCATCCCCTGTTTCACCGCTCTGAGACACTATAATAACAACAGACTTTTGGCTTAAATTTGGGATAAAATCAGCAAATTCTGAAGTATCATAAGTATTGACTAATAAATTATTTTTAATTGAAAAAAGATACTGGCCATATATGCAGGAGTGATAAGAGCTTCCATTACCCACCAACACAACCTCAGATTGAGCTTTTATTGCATCTTTAATTGCTTCCGTTGTCTCAGCCATAGCCAAGTTATCCCTTGACTCTGCCAAACGGCGTAATATTTGCGGTTGCTCATTAATTTCAGTTAACATAGCATGATCCATTTTGCCTTTCTTGGTTACTACACTATGCTACTATTTTATCATAACCGCACATATTGATATAAATCTTATTTTTGCAATTTTAAAACACAAAATATCATCACACACAAACAAGGGAGCGTTGATTACGCCCCCCCGTAGATCGCATATTGGTGGCCGCCGGAATCCCCGGCAACAGCAACGTTCTCCTGCCCCGGTGGGAAACGACACCCGGCGGCCACCAAAAAACATATTAATTATAGCATAATTTGATCTGTAAATACATTTTCTGCAGAGTGGTAGTTGAGAGGCTCGATCAGTCAATCTCACAAATTAAAAATGGTTGATATACTGCAAAAAAACAGCTAATATACAATAGCGGTAATTAAGATCTTTTAATGAGTATTAATTATCTTAAAAACTTGTTCTAATATAACAGATTATTCTGGTTATTAGATCAAATTTTTTTAATATGCTCCGAGATCGCCAATGGCCCCACTTCGCTAAAGCTACGCAGGGCAAGAGTTGCCTGACAATAGGCATTTAAACAGTTAAGTTATAACTTACAATTTATTCCGAGATCGTCTAATGGCAGGACAGCGGTTTCTGGCACCGCCAATCTAGGTTCGACTCCTAGTCTCGGAACCAATTACAACAACTGAAAACCTCACGTATTTGATTGGAGCTTTTAAAATATCGGGGATATATAAAAAAATACCTCACTATGAGGTATTTTTTATTTACAGGAGACGTAACTTTAAACAATATTTATCATTCGCTTTCTCTTCATGCTTTAGTTCAAAAACTTGGAAATGTAGAATATTATGGTAAAATTTTCCAATATCTAACGAGCTGATTTGGGTAACATTGTTGATGATCTAATGAATCATCCCAGGTGAATTTTTGCATTTTTTAATTAGTTTCTTCACCAATTACCATCTCTATCAGTAAGCCACAAGGCTTTACTTTTATGGACAGCACCTCTTAATCTATAGGTTTATCCATTAACTATCAAACTTGGACAATAATAAATAGTATCTAATAGAGGTGTTTCTTTCTTATTATAATAATCATCGTGGAATCTTTTATTAATTTGCTTATTTCTATTTACTCTACATTTCGGAAAACGGCGTTTTAATACCGTTTTCCAGGTCTAAACCGAGTTTCGAGATCACCAAACCTATTTTACCCTGATCGCTACCCCCGGATCGGATTTCGACAAATTTACCAAGAATATGTTCACCATCGCCGTCGACAACTCTTACGTCGTCTACCGAAAACACCACTCCATCTAATTGATATATTGTCCTGTCTTTTTCTATGGTTTTTGTTTCTCCATATATTGATAAAAGCTTATCTCCGGTGTCGGAATCAATTTCAAATTCAAACTTTGGCCGATTACGAAATTCCCCGCCAGTATCTGGCCCTTTATATCCGAGGATAAATCTACCTGCTTCTTCCCTAATTCGTAATGATTCACCGGTTTCCGATAAATCCCTATTTTTAGGATCATAATATTTATCGATTTGTCGAGTATTGCTCAATATCTCAGCACCGATCTTTCGCAAAGTTTCAGGAGTAATATTTTCTGCCGGAAATTTTAGCTGGCTTTCACCGCGCCCGGATCTGTCCGCTTCACGCTCGGCCGAATACTCGTTGCTAATTATTATATCGGCATTATCAATGGTGCCCTGAACATATTTTTCGTGCATTGGCTCTACCACGTCGGCAAAATATTCTAAAATATCTTTAGGATTCTGACCTGTTCTTTCGACGTCGCGAAGCAATCGCCTGATGATTCTACCATGAGCGCCGATATCGACAAAAACATGGATGTCACCTTCGGAAACCAAGCTATCATTTAAAGCAAATAAGCCTTCAACTATAATTACTTTCGCCGGTGATACTTTTCTTGTGCCTTCACGCTCTCCATTAACAAAACTGTATTTCGGCTCATCAATTTCTTCGCCTTTTTTAAGCTTGGAAAGATTCTCCCGCAACTCATCCATATTAAGCACTTCTGGTTGGTCAAAATTTAAATAATTTCCTTTCTTCGCTTGTTCTGCCATATATGTTCTGCCACGATAATAATCATCCATCGAAATAATAATGGCATCATCTCCGAAAGCTTGCTTGACTTTATCTGATACAGCACTGGTTTTACCCGAAGCTGAGCCACCGGCTACCTGAACTAATACCGGCTTACCGTGGTTTTGTTCTATCTTTCCCTTAATCAGCTCTACAAGCTTAGTTACACCGACTTCAAGTTCGTATCTTGGTGTCTCTTCCTTGTTCTCGGGCCAACCATTGGTAGCCAATTCGGCATTTAAGTATTGGTTTTCTCCTGTTACTTCCTGCCCAAGCCAATCTAAAGATGTAAGATCAACTTTTACGTCTGTGCCAACAAGTTCGATTTCAGCCACAGCATGGCCTTCCAAATCCCCATGATAAACATCAAGCTCCACTACTCCCCCATCAACCGGAATCTCGTAGCGCGTCTTCTCGATTTTAGATGCGGTCTGCAACCACAACTCTTCAAATTCTTCTTGGCTGATCTCCTTCTCATTTTCAGCTCTTTCAAGCCCATGTCCAATTTTTTCGGTTTTATAATATTTATCACCTTTTTGGCGAACTCGGACTTCTCGATCGTTTTCATCTGGCTTCAAATATCCCTGCCTAATCTCATTTGATTCATAATCCGACAAATCGTCCGGCAATCTTGCAACCAAATATTTTCGTTCAATTTCTTGCCTAATCCTTGTTTCACACCTCTCAACATTTGTCATAAGATTCCTCCAAAATTATTCATTCATTATTTAACTCTTTTTTTCTTTAAGGAAGAGGTAAACCAATCCAAACTATCTCAAAAATACTACGAAGAGTATCTGAAATATCTTTATTTTCTATTAATACGCCCATTGGTTGCGATTTTACAGTCATTATTGCTACTTTATTGTTCCAAATATTAAAGGAGGATCTAAAGGGAAATTTTTCACGATCTACCAGCTTTATTTCCCGCCAGTTTTTAAAATCCATACCCAACTTATAACTTGGCACATCTTTAATCTCAGGAATAATTATTTTACTGGTTATCTGTTTCGAAATACGCAAGGCCATTCCTTTAGAAAATTTTTTGTCTCCGAAATAACCAAAAGCGGCGCCAGGCGCACTAAAAGATAATATAGATCCACCTCTTTTTGTCTCATTTATAATCTGTAAAACCACCTCTGCTAAACGTTCATTGCCTTCAAAATATGATAGTTTTGGTTTTTCCTCATTTATATTATAGATTGCTTCAAGCTCGGGAAATATTTCTAAAACCACCCTTTTTTGACGTTGTATGTAATCCTTCAAATATCTTGGATGAAGCGCCGACCACTCGGTTTTTTTGCCAACTGTTAATTTTTGAGCTAACGGTATATTTAGCAGTTTATCTAAAATGCGATAAACATTTGTTCTCTCTATTTTTGATCTCTTAGATATCTCCAAAACAGTAGCTCTGCCCAATTCCAAAAGAGCCAAATAAACTCTTCCCTCCTTATCGCTAAAACCAATTTCTTTTAACGATGCAACTTCTGTCTTATTATATTTGTTCATTTTTTGGTCAACATTTTTTAAATATATTATGTCTATAATAATACATATTATTTATTAAGTAAATATTTTAGTCCTCTATATACACATTTTATTAATCATAAGATATAGTGTTTGTGCTTAAAAGTGAAACGCTCAAGGGATCAATTTTGGTTACTATCTTTAAGCCCAAAGAAGAAATAATGAGACTGCAATCACTTAAGAAACTGATACAGCTAAACTGATTGTGAAAATTTTGTAAGGACAACGGTTACAACAGCTTAAAACACTCCTTAACGGTCTTATCGTTTCACAAATATTTGTATTTTACGGCCTTTATGCTTGGCATTAAGATTAGGCTTTGCTCATAGTTTGGTGTAAAAACGTTACTGATCAATAAACACATGCGTCGCTAACACGATAAAATTATTCGCTGTTGGAATAGCTAATAATGGCTTGTATTCAAAAAGTTAAAGCATATTCTAAAGCTTTAAAAGAAACAAAATTATATTAAAAATCTTATTTTTTAAATGTGGAGTGGAGAAAGAAAAATTTAGATGAAAGTGCAAGAAATTAAAAATATCGTAAAAAATATTAATAAATATCCAGGCACAAGCAATATAAATGCCGCTTCTGTCTGCAATGATGCCTACCCAAGTTGTTTTAATTTGAGTATGTCAGAAGCAGAAATGTATGAAATGTGGGGTCAATATCTTTCATATGACAAAGATATGATTTACTCCAAAATCCAGCCCTGCATCAGGCATCAGGATTGGAAAATTATCTGTAATGATTCTAAAAATCGTTACCGCTATCTATCTTTATTTAATATGTCAGATGTCGGCGGAATCATTGTGCAAAAAAATAATAATGAACATATAAAAGCTACAAAATATTCAATAGACGCAATGATTATTCTTCTAAATAAATTTGGTTTAGATATATCAAAAATCAAAGTAGCCTATTTTGAGAAAAGCAATATTTCCGACGCCACAGATAATAAATATCAATTAAATAAAAACTTCCCTACCGACCCGATTGTTAAATATTGGAAAGACAAACACGGATTTAAAGACAATCAATTTATTCCTAACAGCGACCGAGATACTATGTTGGCTTTAAGTATTTTTGGCTTGCCTACTCCTTGGGGATATCGAAACGAAATTTTCTACAAACACAAAGGGAAATTATTGGATATCGGGACAATTGAACATTTAATGTATTCTCCAGTTTTTAATGATTCTGGAGAAACAATTGACATTGAAGAATTCAAACATTCGGTTGTTATCTCGGGTGTCGGAATCGAAAGATTATCTATGGTTATAAATGATTTAAATAACGTTTGGGAAGTTGATACTATTGCACCGTTAATAGATAAAGCAAAACTTTTTTTCCATTTACCATTAAACAAGTCAATAATTCTTATTGAAGCCTTAAGAACCATTCATCAAATAATTAGCGATGGGGGAAGATATGAATCAATGAACAAAAGAAGAAAAGAGTATTTTCGGATGTTTTTCAAACCAATTTACGAAGTGATTAAACAAGACGATAAATCCTTTAAAAAAATTAGGGAATTATTATATCTAAATTCAAATTTGAATCCTGAAAATAAAAATCTTTTGAATTGTATTGGTATTGTTGTTAAAGAATTAAATCAAAGATATCTCGCCCATAAGGCAGATACATCAAAAAAAAATTAACGGGGTGTAGCCCAAGAGCAGAGGCACTTAGTTAGGTATATTTAACTAGGCAATGTGATGGTGCGAATCCATCCACCCTGTCAAGTACCCCTTTTTTAAACAAGTTGTCTCCGTCTTGGGATGTTGTTAATTG